>DASZUH010000370.1:0-20404 GCA_035547715.1 Solirubrobacterales bacterium | reverse complement strand
CAACGCCCTCCTCTCCTTCGCCGAGGCCGAGCCCGAGGCGGCGCGGGTCGTGATCGTCGAGGCGCGCGCCGCGACCCCCGACGCCGCCCTGCGCCGCGTCGCCCTCCTCGACGAGTTCGCGACCTGCATCGACACCAAAGTCCGCGAGCTCCTGCCCGCCGGCACGACCCACTCGGCGGTCACCGCCTCGGGCGTCGTCGGCGGCGTCGAATCCCTCCTCTACGGTCGCCTCAACAAGGGCCAGATGGACGACCTCCCCGCCCTCCTCCCCTCACTCATGTACTTCGCCGTGCTGCCCTACGAAGGCCACCTCGCCGCGAGCGAGGAGCTGAGGCTGAAGTCGACGTAGGGGCGCCTCGAGCCGACGCCCGGAGTGGCAAGGGTCCCGACCGACCCCTACGCCCGCGCGGGCTCGCGATCGGCCGCGTAGGCGTAGAAGCCCCGGCCGGCCTTGCGCCCGATCCGGCCCGAGGCGACCATCCGCTTCAGGAGGGGCGGCGGCGCGTAGGCGGTCTGCTTGAACTCCTCGTGGAGGGAGTCGCCGATCGCGTAGAGGACGTCCAGGCCGATGAAGTCGGCCAGGGTCAGCGGGCCCATCGGGTGGCCGCAGCCGAGCCTCATCCCCTCGTCGATGTCCTCGGCGGTGGCGAAGCCCTCTTCGTACATCCGCACCGCCGCCATCAGGTAGGGGACCAGCAGCATGTTGACGATGAAGCCCGAGCGGTCCTTGGTGACGATCGCGCGCTTGCCGATCCGGTCGGCGAACCCCCTGGCGAGCTCGAGCGTCTCCGCGGAGGTGTCGAGGGCGACGACCACCTCGACCAGCGGCATCACCGGCACCGGGCTGAAGAAGTGGAGGCCGAGGACGCGGTCGGGGCGGGGCAGGCCGGCGGCCAGCTGGGCGATCGGGATCGAGGAGGTGTTGGAGGCGATCGGCGCCCCCTCGTCGACCAGGCCCGCGACCCGGCCGAGGATGCCCGCCTTCAGCCCGGCGTCCTCGGGCACCGCCTCGATCACCAGGTCGGCCCCGGCGATCCGCCCGAGGTCGTCGGTGAGGGTGATCCGCCGGCGGGTCGCCTCCGCCTCCGCGGCGGTCAGCTTGCCGCCCTCGACGGCGCGGTGGAGCGAGGCGGCGATCCTCGTCCCGGCGCCGGCCACCGCGGCCTCGTCGACGTCGCGGACTGTCACCACCATGCCCGCCCGGGCCACCGACTCGGCGATCCCCGAGCCCATCAATCCGCCGCCCAGGACGGCGACCCTCTCGATGCTCATCTGCCCTCCGGAATCTTCGTTGCCAAGTGAGTAAACTCGGGAAATTGACGGCAAGCGGCTTGTTTTCGCAGCCTGCTGGTGCCGTTTGGACACCGTTACAGAGCCGAATAGAAGGTTCAACCCATCACACCCTTGCAAAGTCATGTAAAGCGTCTGCGCCCCCGTTGCAAAGGTTGTAAATCATGAAGACGGTTCTGGCCGGCGCCAGGCTGCGCCATCTGCGCGAGGAGCGGGGGCTGAGCCAGGCCGCCCTCGCCCAACAGCTCGAGATCTCGGCCAGCTACCTGAACCAGATCGAGCACGACAAGCGGCCGCTCACGGTCCCGGTCCTGCTCCGGATCACGGAGGCGTTCGGGATCGATGCCGAGTTCTTCTCCACGCAGGACACGGCGCGACTGGTCGCCGAGCTTCGCGACGCCCTGCTCGACGAGGCGATCGGCGTCGACGTCTCCGACGGCGAGGTCGCCGAGCTGGCGGCCGCGATGCCCTCGGTGGCACGGGCGCTGATCTCACTGCGCCGCCGCTATCGCGACACGGTCGAGCGGACGACCGCCCAGCTCGGTGGCCAAGGGACCGCCGCGGACGCCCTCCCGGCGACGATGCCGCACGAAGAGGTGCGCGACTTCTTCTACGATCGCAAGAACTACATCGGTCCGCTCGACGAGGCGGCCGAGCGCGTCAACTCCGAGCTGGACCTGCGACCCGGCGATGCCCGCGTCCCGCTGGTCCGCCGGCTGCGTGACCGCCACGACGTCCGCGTCGTCGGCCGGCCCGCCGACGCCCCCGCCGGGGAGCTTCGCCGCTACGACCCCGAGGCGCGGGTCCTGCGACTCTCCGAACAGCTGCGACCGGGCCAGCAGGCCTTTCAGCTCGCCACCCAGCTGGCGTTCCTCGAACACGACGAGCTGCTCGACGACCTCGTCGCCGATGCCCGCCTGAGCGGGCCGGAGGCGCAGGGCCTCACGCGGATCGGGCTCGCCCATTACTACGCGGCCGCGGTGCTGATGCCGTACCGGCCGTTTCGGGCGACCGCCGAGGAATTCCACTACGACGTCGAGCGGCTCGCCGACCACTTCCGCGTCGGCTTCGAGGTCGTCTGCCACCGGCTCAGCACCCTGCAGCGCCCGCGCCTCGCCGGTGTGCCCTTCTCCTTCGTCCGGGTCGACCGGGCGGGCAACATGTCGAAGCGCCAGTCGGCGACCGGCTTCCACTTCTCCCGCGGCGGTGGCACCTGTCCGCTGTGGGCGGTGTACGAAGCCTTCACCACGCCGGGCCGGATCCTCACCCAGGTGGCCCGTATGCCCGACGGCCGCGACTACTTCTGGATCGCCCGCACCGTGGCCCGCAGGCGGACCGGCTACGGGATGCCGACGAAGACCTTCGCCCTCGGCCTCGGGTGTGAGCTGCGCCACGCGCACCGCCTCGTCTACTCACGTGGGCTCGACCTCGCCGACCGCTCCTCGGCGACCAAGATCGGCATGGGCTGCAAGACCTGTGAGTGGACGGATTGCCCCCAGCGGGCCTTCCCTTCCCTGGGCCGGAGCCTCGCCGTCGACGAGCGGCGAAGCACCTTCGTCCCCTACCCGTCGGACGAGCGCCAGGCCGAGTCGGCCGGTTAGCCTGGCCGCGGCGCGGGCGAAGCCACTTCGCAGGCTTTGCAATTTCGCGGGCCTCGGCTCGCATCCATTTGCACCTTCACAACCCTTGACGCCGGCGGTGCCCGCCGACAACTATGCGGCCGTCCGATAGGTGGAACTCCTCCTATCTCCTCCTATCTCTCCCCACGCGAGGTCCGATGAGCAAGATCCCCCACTACGTCGACGGCGAGCGCCGCCCCGGCGAATCCGGTTCCGTCGCCGAGGTCTTCGACCCCGCGACCGGTGAGGTCCAGGCGCAGGTCGCGCTGGCCTCGGCGGCCGAGGTGACGGCCGCCGTCGACTCGGCCGCGGCGGCCCAGCCCGCCTGGGCGGCGACCAACCCGCAGCGCCGCGCGCGGATCCTGATGCGCTTCCTCGAGCTCGCCAACGCCGAGCTCGACCCGCTCGCCCGGCTGCTGTCCTCCGAGCACGGCAAGACGGTTCCGGACGCCAAGGGCGACATCCAGCGCGGCCTCGAGGTGGTCGAGTTCGCGGTCGGCATCCCCCACCTGCTGAAGGGCGAGTACACCGACGCCGCCGGGACCGGGATCGACGTCTACTCGATGCGCCGGCCGCTCGGCGTGGTCGCCGGGATCACCCCGTTCAACTTCCCGGCGATGATCCCCCTCTGGAAGGCGGCGCCGGCGATCGCCTGCGGCAACGCCTTCGTCCTCAAGCCCTCCGAGCGCGACCCCTCGGTGCCCCTGCGGCTGGCCGAGCTGATGACCGAGGCGGGCCTGCCGCCGGGCGTGCTCAACGTCGTCAACGGCGACAAGGTCGCCGTCGATGCCCTGCTCGACGACCCGCGGGTGCGCGCCTACGGTTTCGTCGGCTCCTCGGCGATCGCCGAATACATCTACGCCAGGGCCGCCGCGAACGGCAAGCGCGCCCAGTGCTTCGGGGGCGCCAAGAACCACGCCGTGGTCATGCCCGACGCCGACCTCGACCAGGTCGTCGACGCCCTCGTCGGCGCCGGCTACGGCTCGGCGGGCGAGCGCTGCATGGCGATCTCGGTCGCGGTCCCGGTGGGCGGGGAGACCGCCGATGCGCTGGTCGAGCGACTCGTCCCCAAGGTCCGCGAGCTGCGGGTCGGGGTGCCGACCGACGAGAACGCCGACTACGGGCCGCTGGTCAACGCGGCCGCCCTGGCGCGGGTCGAGGACTACATCGGGATCGGCGTCGAGGAGGGGGCCGAGCTGGTGGTCGACGGCCGCGGCTTCTCGCTCCCCGGCCACGAGCGGGGCTTCTTCATTGGCCCGAGCCTCTTCGACCGGGTGACGCCGGCGATGCGGATCTACAAGGAGGAGATCTTCGGCCCGGTGCTGACGATCGCGCGTGCCGCCGACTACGAGGCGGCCCTGGCGCTCGCGAGCGGACACGAGTACGGCAACGGGGTCGCGATCTTCACCCGCGACGGCGACGCGGCCCGCGACTTCACCCGCCGGGTCGACACCGGCATGGTCGGGGTCAACGTGCCGATCCCGGTGCCGATCGCCTACCACACCTTCGGCGGCTGGAAGCGCTCGGGGTTCGGCGACCTGAACCAGCACGGCCCCGACGGCATCCGCTTCTACACCAAGACCAAGACCGTCACCTCGCGGTGGCCGAGCGGGATCAAGGACGGGGCCAGCTTCGTGATCCCGACGATGGGCTGAGGCAGGCGATGGCCGCGACCACCGCCTTCACCACGGGCGCCGACCCGTTCCACCTCGGTGACGACCAGCTCCGCCTGCGCGAGATGGCGAGCGCCTTCGCCGCCGACCGCCTGGCGCCCGACGCGGTCCGCTGGGACCGCGAGAAGACGCTCCCGGTCGACGTCCTGCGCGAGGCGGCGACGCTCGGCATGGGCGGGATCTACGTCGACGAGGAACACGGGGGCTCCGGCCTCTCGCGGCTCGAGGCGACCTTGATCTTCGAAGCGCTCGCCGCCGGCTGCCCGACCGTCGCCGCCTACCTCTCGATCCACAACATGGTCGCCTGGATGGTCGACCGGTACGGCTCCGCGGAGCAGCGCGGGCGCTGGCTGCCGGGCCTCTGCTCGATGGAGATCCTCGGCGCCTACTGCCTGACCGAGGCGGAGGCGGGCTCCGACGCGGCGGCCCTGCGCAGCCGCGCGGTCCGCGACGGCGAGGGGTACGTGCTCGACGGCGAAAAGCAGTTCATCTCCGGCGCCGGGGTCGCCGGCCTCTACGTGGTGATGACGCGGACGGGCGCGCCGGGTCCGGGCGGCATCACCGCGATGCTGGTCCCCGGTGATTCCGAGGGCCTCTCGTTCGGCGCTCCCGAGACGAAGATGGGCTGGAACGCCCAGCCCACCCGGCCGGTGGCGATGCAGGGCGTGCGGCTGCCGGTCGACGCCCGGCTCGGCGAGGAGGGCGGCGGCTTCCGGATCGCGATGGCGGGGCTCGACGGCGGCCGCCTCAACATCGCCGCCTGCTCGCTCGGCGGCGCCCAGGAGGCGCTCGACCGCTCCGTCGCCTACGTCTCCGGGCGCCACGCGTTCGGTGGGCCGCTGGCGGCACTGCAGAACGTCCAGTTCCAGCTCGCCGACATGGCGACCGAGCTGGAGGCCGCGCGGACGCTCTTGTGGCGCGCGGCGGCGGCGCTCGACGCCGGCGATGCCGAGGCCACCCGCCTCTGCGCGATGGCCAAGCGGTTCGCCACCGACGCCGGCATCGCGGTCGCCGATCGCGCCCTGCAGATGCACGGCGGCTACGGCTACCTGGCCGAGTACGGGATCGAGAAGATCGTCCGCGACCTCCGCGCCCACCAGATCGTCGAGGGGGCCAACGAGGTAATGCGGTTGATCGTCGCCCGCGAGCTGGTCGGAGGTCGGCGATGAGCCCGGCGGTCGAGCCGGACGTGCTGGCCGTCGAGGAGGGGGTGCTCGGTCACCTGACCCTGAACCGGCCGCGCGCGATCAACGCCCTGACCCTCGGCATGGTGCGCGCGATCGACGCGGCCCTGGACCGCTGGCAGGACGACCCGGCGATCGCCTGCGTGCTGCTCGACGGCGCGGGCGGGCGAGGCCTCTGCGCGGGCGGCGACATCGTCACCCTGCAGGAGGCGGCGAAGTCCGGCGAGCATCGGCCGGCGGAGGAATTCTGGCGCGAGGAGTACCACCTGAACGCGCGCATCGCCTGTTACCCGAAGCCCTTCGTGGTGCTGATGGACGGCATCGTGATGGGCGGTGGGGTCGGGCTCTCCGCGCACGCGAGCCACCGCCTCGCGACGGCGTCGCTGACGATCGCGATGCCCGAGGTGGGGATCGGCTTCGCCCCCGACGTCGGCGGCACCTGGCTGCTCTCGCGGGCGCCGGGGGAGATCGGCGCCCACCTGGCCCTGACCGGCGCGCGGATCGGCGTCGACGACGCCCTGCTCTGCGGTCTCGCCGACCGCCTGATCGACGCCGAGGCGGCCGCCGCCCTGGCCGGCCGGCTCGCCGCCGGCGGGCTCGAGGCGGTGATGGCCGGGCTCGGGGCGCCGCGGGGAAGTGCCGCGCCCCTCGCCGCCGCGCGCGGGTGGATCGACGACTGCTACGGGGCCGACGAGGTGGAGGAGATCCTCGCCCGCCTCCGCGCGCGGCCGGAGGAGGAGGCGCGACGGGCGGCGGCGACGATCGAAGGGATGTCGCCGACGTCGCTCAAGGTGACCCGGCGTGCCCTGCGCGAGGCGCGTGGACTGCCGGACCTGCGGACCTGCCTCGAGCACGAGTACCGGATCTCGTGCGCCTTCCTGGACTCCCACGACTTCGTCGAGGGGGTCCGCGCCGCGGTGATCGACAAGGATCGCGAACCGAGGTGGGACCCGGCGACGCTCGACCGGGTGGCGGCGGCGGCGGTCGACCGCTTCTTCGCCCCGGTCGCGGTCGAGTTGGGGTTGGCGGCGTGAACGGCGCCGATCGTCCCTGGATCGGGTTCGTCGGCCTCGGCCGCATGGGCGGCCCGATGGCCGCCAACCTCGTCGCCACCGGCCACCGGGTGCGGGGTTTCGACGTGGTCCCCGAGGCCTGCGAGGTAGCTGCGGCGACCGGCGTCGAGATCGCCGCCGGCGTCGCCGAGGTCGCCGCCGCGGCGGAGGTGGTGGTGACGATGCTGCCGAACGGCGGGCTGGTCCGCGGCTGCTACGCGGGCGAGGCGGGCATCCTCGCCGCCGCGCGTCCCGGCTGCCTCCTGATCGACTGCTCGACGATCGACGTCTTCGAGGCGCGCGAGCTGCAGGCCGACGCCCGGGGGGCGGGGATGCGGGCGATCGACGCGCCGGTGTCGGGCGGCGTGGTCGGCGCGACCGCGGCCACCCTCACCTTCATGGCGGGCGGCGAGGCCGAGGAGGTCGCCGCGGCGGAGCCGGCGCTGCTGGCGATGGGCAGTCGCGTCGTCCACTGCGGTCCCTCCGGCGCGGGCCAGGCGGCGAAGGCCTGCAACAACATGCTGCTGGCGATCTCGATGATCGGTACGGCCGAGGCCTTCGCCCTGGCGGAGCGGCTCGGGCTCTCCGACCAGGCGCTCTTCGACGTCGCCTCCACCTCGTCGGGTCGCTGTTGGGCGCTCGACACCAACTGTCCGGTGCCCGGCCCGGTCCCGACCAGCCCGGCGAACCGCGACTACGAGCCCGGGTTCGCGATCGACCTGATGGTGAAGGACCTGCGGCTGGCGGATGCGGCCGTGCGCTCGACCGGCGCGGTCACCGAGCTCGGCCGCCACGCCACCGAGATCTACGAACGGCTCGCCGAGCGCGGCATGGGCGGCAGGGACTTCTCCGTCGTCTACCGCGCGATCGTCGAGGGGGAAGAGGACCGAGGAGGAGCAGCGTGAGCGAGTACGAGACGATCCGGGTGGAGCGGCGCGAGCGGGTCGCGCTGATCACCCTCGACCGCCCGGAGGCACTGAACGCACTGAACGGGCGGCTGATGGCAGAGCTCACCGGCGCCGCCGGCGAGCTCGACCGCGACCCCGAGGTGGGCTGCATCGTGATCACCGGCAGCGAGCGTGCCTTCGCCGCCGGCGCCGACATCAAGGAGATGCAGCGGCAGACCTATATGGACATGTACATGGCGGACTGGTTCGCGGGCTGGGACGCCCTCACTGCGGTCCGGACCCCGTTGGTCGCCGCGGTCGCCGGCTTCGCGCTCGGCGGCGGCTGCGAGCTGGCGATGATGTGCGACGTGCTGGTGGCGGCGGAGAGCGCCAGGTTCGGTCAGCCGGAGATCAAGCTCGGGGTGATGCCGGGCATGGGCGGTTCCCAGCGCCTGACCCGCGCGATCGGCAAGGCCAAGGCGATGGAACTGTGCCTGACCGGGCGCATGATGGACGCCGAGGAGGCCGAGCGGGCCGGGCTGGTCTCCCGCGTCGTCGCCGACGAGGACCTGCTCGAGGGGGCTCTGGAGACCGCGGCGGCGATCGCCGCGATGTCGCTGCCGATCGCGATGATGACCAAGGAAGCGGTGAATCGGTCCGAGGAGACGACGCTCACCGAGGGCATCCGCTTCGAGCGCCGCGTCTTCCACTCGATGTTCGCGACCGAGGATCAGGCCGAGGGAATGGCGGCCTTCGTCGACAAGCGGCCTCCGCGCTTCCTCAATCGCTGACCGGCACCGACCTCGGAGGGCGAACGTCGCCGCGAGTGCCGGTGGCGAGGGCCTGCCGCCGCACACTGATCGCGTGGGCAAGCGCCAGGCCGAGCGCGTGTCGGTGTCTGCCGACCTTGATCTCGCAGGGACCGTCGAAGGGCTGGCGACCGATCATCTCGACCTCGTCGCCGATGCCGATGCCGCGCTCGTCGAGGTAGCGCAGCATCGCCGGGTCGAAGTCGGAGACGCGCACGATCGTCGCGCGCGCGCCCGGCTCGAGCCCGGCGAGGGTCTCGGTCTGGCGTTCGTCGATGTCGAGCTCGCGGGTCGGGATCGGGTCGCCGTGTGGGTCGGCCTCGGGATCGCCGAGTCGGGCGGCGATCACCTCGATCAGCTCGTCGGAGGCGGCGTGCTCGAGTTCCTCGGCATAGCCATGCACCTCGTCCCAGGGGATTCCCAGTGAGCTGGTGAGGAAGGCCTCGAGCAGGCGGTGGCGGCGGATCACGCCGAGCGCCAGGCGCTCGCCCTCGGCCGTCAGCCCGACGCCCCGGTAGGGGGCGTGGGAGACCAGGCCCGCGTCGTCGAGGCGTTTCACCATCGTCGAGACCGAGCCGGCCGAGACACCGAGGCGGGCGGCCAGGTCGGTGGTCGAGGCGGCGCCCCTGTCCCCCCGGGTCAGTGAGTAGATCGCCTTCAGGTAGTCCTCGGCGGCGGCGGAGGGGGCGCGTGGTTCGGTCGCCTGCATCCCCGGATCATAGCCGGCCGCGGGCCTTATTTGGCGCAGGAGACATCTGGGGGTGTCAGCCAATGGATTTATGTTTTGACGCTGCGGACTTTTTGTTAGGGTGCCCTCGTACCAAAGTTGTCGGGAACTCAAGCGAACCCGGAAGGGGGAATGAATTGGCACCGCAACCGGGCAACGAAAAAGGAAGGCTCGAGGTCGCCGCGGCAGCCGACGCCGGCACCCTGCCCCTGCGGGAAGAGGCGACGGTCGAGGCCCCCTCGGAGCTCCGCCGCATCCTCTCCAAGGGCCGCGTGCGCGGTGCCCTGGCGATCATGGGCCCGGCCTTCGTCGCTTCCGTCGCCTACGTCGACCCCGGCAACTTCGCCACCAACTTCGCCTCCGGGGCCGAATACGGCTACCTGCTCGTCTGGGTGATCGTAATGGCCAACCTGATGGCCATCCTGGTGCAGTACCTGACCTCGAAGGCCGGGCTCTCGACCGGGAAGAGCCTCCCGGAACTGTGCCAGGCCGCCTTCCCGCGGCGCGCCAACCTCGTCCTCTGGATCCAGGCCGAGGTGGTGGCGATGGCCACCGACCTGGCCGAGTTTGTCGGCGCCGCCCTGGGCCTCAACCTCGTCTTCGGCGTGCCGTTGTTCCTCGCCGGGCTGATCACGGCCGTGATCGCCTTCGGCATCCTGGCGTTGGAGCAACGGGGGTACCGGAAGTTCGAGCTGGCGATCATCGCCCTGCTCGGCCTGGTTGCCGCCGGATTCATCTACGTCTTCTTCACCGCCGGCCACCAGGATTGGGGTGGGATCGCCAACGGACTGATCCCGCGTCTCCAGGGATCGAACACGCTCGAGCTGACGGTCGGGATCATCGGCGCGACGGTGATGCCGCACGTCGTCTACCTGCACTCGGCGCTGCAGCGCAACCGCATCCCCGCCGTCGACCAGGAGGAGCGCCAGACGCTCCTGCGCTTCAACCGCTGGGACTGCTTCATCGGCCTCGGCATCGCCGGCTTCGTCAACCTCTCGATGCTCTGCATCGCCGCGGCCCTGTTCCACAAGCCGGGCCTCGAAGGCGTCAGCGATCTGGGACCTATCCACGCCCACCTCGACACCCTGGTCGGCGGCGGCGCGGCGCTCGCCTTCGGCGTCGCCCTGATGGCCTCCGGGTTCTCCTCCTCGAGCGTCGGCACCTATGCGGGCCAGATCGTGATGGAAGGCTTCATGGGCTGGCGGATCCCGCTCATGTTGCGGCGGGCGCTGACGATGATCCCCTCGCTGGTGGTCCTGGCGCTGGCCGTGAACACCAGCCAGGCGCTCGTCTACTCGCAGATCGTGCTGTCCTTCGGGATCCCCTTCGCGATCATCCCGCTGCTGCTGATCACGCGGAAGGCGGGCGTGATGGGGGACATGGTCAACCGCCGACTCACCTCCGCGGTGATGGCGGCGGTCGCGGTGGTCATCACCGGCCTCAACGTCTACCTCCTCTACAGCGAAATCACGGGGCTGCTGTAAGGCGGGGGACGACATGAGCCGCCACCATGGGCACGGGCAGGGCGGCGCCGGTCATGACCACCATCACGGCGCCGGCCACGACCACCCTCCCGAGGCACCGGTTCATTAGGGCCGCCTAAGAAGTGCTACGCTGCCCGACCGAATTCGCACCTGAGGGATCGGGATAGCCGGACGGCCGGCAGAAGAACGAAGACCATCGAACCGCAGTGAGCCCAAGCCGCCTGGGGAGGCGGCGCAAGCGTGGGTCCTCGGAGCCGTTGATCAGTTGATGGCCCGCGACCACGACACACCGGAGGAGCTCGTCCACCTCACAGAGATCCGAACACGGAGGATGGAATGCAGAAGGCTTCTCAGCGGATCGGCGCAGGTGCGCTGATCGTCCTCGCCACGGTCGCCCTGTCGGCCTGCGGCACCAGCACCCACAAGGCGGGCGAGAAGAACGTCGCCGTCACCCTGACGAACTCGGGTTGCACGCCCGACCAGATCCACGTCCCGGCGGGCCCGGTCAACTTCGAAATCACCAACGGCGGCACCTCGAGCGTCTCCGAGATGGAGCTGAAGGACGAATCAGGGGTGATCCTCGGCGAGGCCGAGAACGTGGTCGACGGGATCCCCGGCAGCTTCTCCTTGAACCTCGACCCCGGCAAGTACATCGTCAACTGCCCGACCAGCTCCGAAGAAGACCAGGGAACCCTGGAAGCGACCGGGAAGGCGACCGCCAAACCCAAGGGCGCCTCGGCCGCGCTGCTGGCGTCGGCCACCCGCGGTTACAAGGCCTATGTCGAAGAGGAAGTCGGGAAGCTGCTGACCGGGACCAACCTCTTCGTCGGTGCGCTCGAAGCCGGAAAGCTCGCCGAAGCAAAAGAACTCTTCGGCCCGGTCCGTATCCACTACGAGGCGATCGAGCCGGTGGCCGAGAGCTTCGGTGAACTCGACCCCGACATCGATGCCCGGATCGACAACGTCGAACACGAAAGCGAATGGGAAGGCTTCCACCGCATCGAGCGGACGCTCTGGGAGCAGAACACGACCAAGGGGACGGGCCGGTACGCGAAGAAACTGCTGGCCAACGTCGAAACGTTGCAGCGCAAGGTCACGACGATCAAACTGCAGGCGGCCCAGCTGGCCAACGGCGCGGTGGAGCTGATGAACGAGGTCTCGACCTCGAAGATCACCGGCGAGGAGGACCGCTACTCACACACCGACCTCTCCGATTTCCAGGGGAACCTCTCGGGTTCGCGCAAGGCCTTCGAACTATTGGTTCCGGCGCTGAAGCAGACCGGCAACGCGGAACTGGCGGAAGAAATCGAAGGGCGTTTCGAAGAAGTGCAGACGAACCTCGACGCCTACAAACGGAACACGCCGCTCGGTTTCGCCTACTACAAGGAACTGACGCCGCAGGACAAGCACAAGTTCGCGGTCGAGGTCGACGAACTGGCCGAACCGCTGTCGAAGGTGGCGGCGACGGTGAGTGGCATCTAGGAGATGACGATGGGGTGGAGCCGACAGTCGCTCGCGATCGCGCTCGTCGCGCTGGTCGCGGCCGCGCTGTCGGCGCCCACCCCCGCCGCGGCCGCGAGGCCGCCGGCGAACGAGGTCGACGGTGTCGCGGCGCTGGCCGCCGTCATACCGGCCGAATACGCCACGGCCGCCCCTGCCCACGAAGCCGAAGGCGCGGCGCGGGTGAGGACGATGGCCGCGGCCCTGCGCGGGCAACTGACGGAGTGGGACCGCGGTGGGGTCTCGGTGCCCGCTCCGGCCGATGCCGCGGCCGTGGAGCTGGTACGGATGCTGGCCGGCACCCGCGAAGAACTCGCCCCCTGGGTGCCGCCGCTGCGGGTGACCGCGCAGGGCGAACGGCTCGAGCGGAGCCTGCGCGGCGCCGGGCTGCTCGGCCGCGTCGGCGCGGCGCCCTACGACGAGATCGAAGCGCTGCTCGAACGCACCCAGGCCGGTCCGGCCCGCCGGGACCCGACGGCCGCGGGCACCGCGGCGGCGGAGGCCTACGCGCTGTTCGCCGCCGGCCCGACCCCGCGGCTGCGCGGCACCAATCCGGCCCTTGCCACGGTCGTCGACGAAGCCTTCTGGACGAAGGGTCCTCGCGAACCGGGCCTGCTGGCGTCCCTGGCCGCCGGCGATGCCGGGGCGATCGAAGCCGCCCGGGGGGCCGTCGAAGACGAAATCGACACCGCGGCGGTGGCGCTCGGCGACCACGGCGCGAGCAAGACGACGGTCGTCATCGACGCCGCCGTGATCGTCTTCCGCGAGGGGCTGGAGGCCGTCCTGATCGTCGCTGCGATCACCGCCTCCTTCGTCGGCGAGCGCCGGCGGCTGCGCCGCCCGGTTTTGTTCGGCGCCCTCCTCGGCCTCGGCGCGAGCGCCGTCACCTACCTGCTGGCCCAGGCCATCGTCGACGCCCTCGGCGACGGCGGTCTGCGGCTGCAGGCGATCACGGGCCTGCTGGCGATCGCCGTGCTGCTTGTCGTCACCAACTGGTTCTTCCATCGCGTCTACTGGAGTGAGTGGATCGGGCGGTTCAACCGGCGGCGGAAGTCGCTCGAGCGGCTCGACCGGGTCGGCTTCATCTCCGGTCAGGCGTTCGGCCTGATCATCCTCGGCCTGACCAGCGTCTACCGCGAGGGCTTCGAGACCGTGCTCTTCCTCCAGAACCTCCAGGTCAGCGCCGGCACCGGGGCGACGCTCCTCGGCATCGCCTTCGGCCTCGGTGCGACCTTCGTGGTCGGGTTCGTCACGTTCCGCCTCGAGCGCAAGCTCCCGTACAAGAAGATGCTGATCGCCACCGGCGTCCTGATCGGCCTGGTCCTCGCGGTGATGGTCGGCACCACCGTCCACAACCTCCAGGGTCTCGGTTGGGTGCCCAGCACTCCGACCGGCTTCAACCTCGAACTCTGGTGGGGACAGTGGCTGGGCGCCTACCCGACCTGGGAGGGGATCGGCGCGCAGGTCGCGGCGATGCTGGTCGTCTTCGGCTCCTACTTCGTCGCGCGCGCCGTCCAGTCGCGGCGCCTGCGCGTCGCCCAGGTGCCGGCCGCGAGCTCACCGGTATAGGGCGCCGATGAGGTTCCGTGCCATGCTCGCCGTCGCGGTCCTGGGCATCGCCGTGCCGCTCTTGGCCGGTTGCGGTTCGAGCGGGAGCCGTTCAGCCTCCTCCAGGAGGGTGTCCCTGAAGCTGACCGACGCCGGCTGCGAACCACACGACGCGACGGCACTCGCCGGTCCGATCGACTTCGAGGTCGAAAACGGCGGAACCGGAAAGGTGACCGAACTCGAGGTGCTCGAAGGCGAAGCGGTGCTCGGCGCCAGCGGCAGCGTCAGCGAAGGAACGTCGGGGAGCTTCTCGCTGACCCTGGAACCAGGCAGATACAGGCTGCGCTGCAGTGGCGGCTCAGAAGAAGAAGGAACGCTGAGAGTGACCGGCCGATCACAGGTCGCGGCCGGCCCCAAGGTCGAAAAGGCGATCACCGAATACCGCGGGTACCTCGAACGCAACGCTGCGGAACTCGTCGAGAAGACCCGCCCGTTCACCGAGGCCGTCGACGCGGGCGATGTCGCGAAGGCGAAAACGCTCTACGTGGCTCCGCGCGTGAACTACGAGCGGATCGAGCCCCTGGCCGAGTCCTTCGGCGACCTTGGTCCGCGCATCGACGCACGCGAAGACGAAGTGGCGAGGAGCGAATTCGGCGGGTTCCACCGGATCGAGAAAGCACTCTGGGAGGAAGGAACGACGGCAGGGATGAAGCCGATCGCCGAAGGTCTGCAGTCCGATGTCGAAGAACTCCAGAAGAAAGTCAAGGCCGCGAAACTGCAGGCGGTGCAGATCGCCAACTACGCCGACGAGCCCCTCACCGAGGTCCTGAAAACGCTCTCGACCCCCGGCCCCGCCGGCGAGGAGGAGCGCTACTCGCGCATCGACCTGGTCGACTTCAAAGCCGACATCGAAGGCTCGCGCAAGGCCTTCGAAGTCGTGGCGCCGCTGATGGGCGGGTCGAAACCGGATCTGACAAAGGAAATCGAAGAAGACTTCGACTCCGTCTTCGCGGCGCTGAAACCGTATGAACGAAGCGCCTACCCGGGCTTCGTCTACTACGGCGAACTCACCCGGGCCGACACCCGCGAATTGGCTCAGCCCATCGAAGCGCTGGCGGAAAAGGTACCGTCCGTCCCGGCCCAGGTCCTCCGGGCGGAACAGGCCTAGCACCGGGGCGTCTCCCCCGGTGCGCCGGCGGAACGGCCTCTCCTGCCCCCTCGCCTCGGGCGCCCGTGCGCCGCTTCGATCATCCACCGCCGGCAAGGTCCGCCGCGAGACCCTCCACCCCGTCGCCGCCCTCGATCTCGTAACGGTCGAGTTCGTAGGGCAGCCCGCGGCTCGCGTAGCCGGCGTTCTCGGTGACCGCGCCGACGTAGCCGGCTTCCTTGACGGCGGCGATCGTCGCCGCGTCGTATTCGCTCGAGGGGTAGCAGAAGTTGTCGGAGGGGACGCCGAACTTGCGTCGCAGGTAGCGGCGCGAGGCGGCCACCTGGTATTCGAGTTCCTTCCCCGACAGTTCGGTCAGGTTCGGATGGGTGGCGGAGTGGGAGTCGACCTCCCAGCCGAGTTCGATCACCGGCCGGATCTCGAAGGGCCGCAGGTGTTCTTCGGTGATCTCGAAGAGGACGCCGGGCCAGCCGTAGCGCGACAGCACCTCCGGCGCGAAGGTGACCTGCGCGGGATAGCCGTTGTCGAAGGTGATGACGATCGGCTTGGCGGGCAGGGTGCCGCCGTGGTACCAGGCGCGCTCGACCTGGTCCAAGGTCACCGCTTCGTAGCCCTTGCCGTGAAGCCAGGCCATCTCTTCTTCGAATTCGGGATCGGAGACGTAGAGGCCCGGGTATTCCTCGCTCGGCGGCGCCTCGCCGAGGGCGTGGTAGACGAGGATCGGGACCGGTCCGGTGTGCGGTTCCCAGTCGGGCCGGGGCCGGGCGTTGCGGACCAACCGCGAGTGATCACCGCTCTTCGCCGGCCCCGGTCCCCGGCGCCGCGCCGCGCGCCGCGCCGCGGCCCTCGGCGGGACGGTCGTGCCGCCCACGGCGGTCAGCACCGCGACGACCGCAACCGCGGCCGCGATCGCCACCAGGGCCAGGACGCCCACCGCCGGGAGTCGCCGCCGCCCTCGGGGATTGTCCAGGCGGCCTCTTCGTATCGGTTCCCTGCGCCTCAACTCGACGGGAGCCTAGTAGGGCTTCACCAATCGGCGGACGGCCTCGACGACGGTTGCCCCGCGCCGCCGCGCGGAATGCCGTCGGTGCCTCTCACGGGAGCGAGGCGGTCTTCTCGCAGTTGACGGCGGTGTCGTGACCGCTCCCGCCGATGCAGGTGTCGTCACCACCCATGCCGTTCAGCTTGTCGTTGCCGCCGCGGCCGAGGAGCGTGTTCGGTCCGTTGTCTCCGTTGAGGACATCGTTGCCAGGCGAGCCCTCGATCTTCTCGGTTGAGGTGGTGATGTGTCCGGGCGTGCAGTGGGGGACGCCCGGGGTGATCACCTGGCCGCCGATGGTCGCCTCGACCGCGATGGCGGCCGAGTTGTGGACCCGCGCGAAGGAGGCCGAGTCGTTGGCGCCCGGACCGCCGTCGAAGGTGTCGCCGTCGCAGGGCCGGCCGCCGATCATCAGGTCCGAGCCGGGACCACCCTTCATGATCGCCGCGCCGGAGTCCCGGCGGGGGTGGAGGATGTTGACCCCATAGAGGACGTCGTTGCCGCCCCCTCCTTCGAGGATGTCGGGGACGTGGTCGTCGCCGGAGTAGAGGACGTCGTTGCCCGGCCCGCCGATCAGGTGGTCTTCCCCCGGGCCGCCTTCGATCATCGCGCCGACCGGGTGCGGCACGGAGTCGCCGATCTTCAGGTAGTCGTTGCCGGCCCCGAGTTCGGCGGTGATCGCCTGGACCTTGCCGGTGCAGGTAGCGGTCCCGCCGCTCTCGGTGCAGTCGGGGTTCGTCGGATCCCCGAGCTCGACATCGGAGCCGGTGACGACCCACCTGCCGCCCGAGTAGTCGACGGTGCCTTCGTCGGGGCCGGGGCTCCCGGTCAGGACCAGGGTCGAGGAGCCGTCGATCGATTCGTAGATTTCGACCGCGAGACCGCCGGCGCCGGCCGAGGGGCCGCAGGAGGTTTCGGACGCGAAGCCGCCGGTGCATTCGTCCGATCCCGGGCCACCGAAGGCTTCGTCGCCGGGGCCCACGGCCTCCAGATGGTCATCGCCCGGCCCGCCGTCGAGCCGGTTCGCGGTTTCGGCGGAGCCGATGATCGTGTCGTCGCCGGAGCCGCCGATCGCGTCCTCGATCCCTTCCAGCTTCTCGCCTTCGGCACCGGTCACGGTCTGGGTCTGGAGGTCGATCGTCAGCGGGCCGCCGGTCCCGGCGTAGTCGGCGATGTCGTGTTCGCCCGGCCCGCCGTCGATCTTGTCGTTGCCGGTGCCGCCGATGATCACGTCTTCGTTGCCCGGCCCGCCGTCGAGGGTGTCGTCGCCCTGGTTGCCCTCGACGATGTCGTGGTTGCCGGCGCCGCCGTTCACTTCGTCGTCTCCCTGTTCGCCCTCGACCAGGTCTTCGCCCGGTCCACCTTCGATGTGATCGGAGCCGCGGCCGCCGAAGATCTTGTCGTTGCCCGGTCCGCCGTCAAGCGTGTCCGATCCGCGTTCGCCGTAGATGATGTCGTCGCCACCTTCGCCGAAGATGACGTCGTCGCCGCGTTCGCCGTAGATCGTGTCGTTCCCGGCCCCGCCGCAGATCGTGTCGTTTCCGCCCTCACCGTGGATCACGTTGTCCCCCGGCCCGGCGACGATCACGTCCGGCGCCTTCGTGCCGGTGATCACGGCCGCGTTGGAGACGATCGTCGCCGGCTTGCCGTCGCAGGTCGGATCCCCGCCTTCGGCGCGAGGGACGGCGAGCACGAGGAGCGCCACGACGGCAAGGACGGCGGGGAGGGACGAGACGGCGAACGCCCGCGGGCGGACCGATCTCATGCTCTCTATCTCGGCAGCTCCTCGCGACTACTTAAAAGCGGCGATTGCCCTGGCCGGATGTTCGGAGCGAACCTGACGGCAACGTTGCCGACGTCGAAGTGTTCAGGAACCAGATGAGATGACCGTGGGTGGGCACCACAATTTCGGCGGGCGCATGATGGGTCTGCTCGTCCTCGTCCTCGTCCTGTTGACGACCCTCCTCGTCGCGCGTGGTGCAAAGGCCGAAGAAGGCGTCGTCGTCCTCCTCGAAGGCGGGCGCGGCGCCGACACGATCCGCGTCTCCCTGAACGCGGAAGGAACCACCTATCTCATCTCCTCTTCGACCGCCCTCGGCGGCGGCGGTGCGATCTGTCCGGCGATCGCGGCCGACCCCGATCGCCTCGGATGCCACGCCGCGGCGGTGTCGGGCTTCGAATTCGACGGTGGGGCGGGCGGCGACACCGTCGTCGTCGCGCCGAAGGTGCCGGTGGCGGTCACCCTGCGCGGTGGCCCCGGCGATGACCTTCTCGTCGGCGGCGGCGGGGCGGACCTCCTGGTCGGCGGGGCCGGCGAAGATGTCCTGGTCGGCGGCCCCGGCGACGACCGTCTGGTGGGAGGCCCGGGCGACGACCTCCTGATCGGCGGCCCCGGTCGCGACACCTGCATCGGCGGCGGCGGCGAAGACGCCGCGATCGGCTGCGAGATCGTCAAGGGAGTGGCGGTGGGGTGCTCCTCGGCGTCCGAACTACGGTCCGGCGGCGACACGCCCTGCGCCCGATGGGGGCGCCGCCATCCTTCGGCTATCGAGCGTCTTGGTCAGGTACCGCACTGACGCCTTCGGCGCCCGGGGCGACGACGGGCGACTCCGCCGGCGGCTCCACCGCGACCGCTTCGGCCTTCGCCACGCTCTCGTCCTTGCCCTCGAGCGAGTCTTTGAAGCCGCGGATTCCCTTGCCGAGCGAGTGGCCCAGTTCGGGCAGTTTCTTCGGCCCGAACACCAGCATGGCGATGATCAGGACCACCAGCAGGTGCATCGGGCTCTCAAGACCGGAGAACATTTAAGGAAGCTTAGCGACCGCAACCTAAGTTCTTCGCTCGTGGCCGCCCGGACGCGCAGCCTGATCTTCGCGATCTTCCTGCTCGCCGCGGCCGTCGCCTTCGCGACCTCCGGTGCGTCCGGCGCCGGCCAGGTCCACCGCTGCGGCGGGCGGGCGGCCACCATCGTCGGCGAACCTGGTGAACGGCTGATCAGCGGCACCCCGCACGGCGACGTGATCTGGGTCGGCCCCGGCGATCACGAAGTGGTCGGCCTCGGCGGCGACGACGTGATCTGCGCCGGGTCGGGAGAAGACGTGATCTTCGGCGGCCCAGGCGACGACACCATCTACGGCGGCCCCGGGCACGACATCATCTTCGGCGGGGCGGGCGACGACACCGTCCACGGCGGGCGCGGGTCGGACGTGATCTACGGAGGCCGCGGGGACGACGACCTCACCGGCGGGAAGGCGGGGCACAACCTGATCTACGGCGGGGCCGGCGACGACCGGCTGACCGGCGGACGTGGCGACGACAACGTCCTCCACGGCGGGCTCGGGATCGACGTTCTGCGGGGCGGCGGAGGCGACGGCGACATCCTCGACGGCGGCTACGGCTGGGACATCCTCGACGGCGGCCGGGGCGGCGACGAGACGGCCTCCTTCGCGACGATGCCGCGGAGCGGCCGCAAGGGCGGCGGCGTCTGGGCCTCGTTGAAGGCCGGTCGCGCCTACGGCGACGGCCGCGACAAGCTGCGGCGGATCGAGAACCTCGAAGGGTCGGCCTTCGACGACACCCTGATCGGCAACCGCCATCGCAACAAGCTCTACGGCGGCCCCGGCGATGACCGGCTGGTCGGCGCCGGCGGCGGCGACGAGCTGGTCGGAGGCCCCGGCCGCAACCGCTGCCTCGGAGGCTCCCGGCAAGGGCGCGAATCCAGTGGTGGCCGCCGCGCCAAAGGCGCCACGGTCGACGTCTACTTCTACTCGGGCATCGACCCGGCGGCCGCGGGCGTCGTCGTCGCCGGTGGGTCCCGCTCCGACAACGTCTCGGTCTCCCTCGACGCCGCCACGGCGACGCTGCGGATAACCGCGGGCCGGGCGATCGCGGTCGAATCGCCCTGCGTCCACCCGACCTCGCGGCTGCGCGAGGCCACCTGCCCGGTCGGCCCGCTGCCGCGTTGGCTGACGGTCGACCTCGGCCCGGGCAACGACCACTTCCGCGTCGTCGGCTCGCTCGAAGGGCTGGGCGAAGTGCGGGTCGACGGCGGGCCCGGCGACGACGTCATCCACGGCGGCCCGGAGGAAGACCTGCTCGAGGGCGGCCTCGGCTCGGACCGCCTCTACGGCGGCGCCGGCGACGACGCCCTGGTCGGCGGCCCCGGCGAAGGCGGCACCGACTTCCTCTACGGTGGCCCCGGCGGAGACCTGCTCGCCGCCGGCTCGGCCTGCGAAGGCGGCGCCCTGGTCGGCGGCGGCGGTCGCAACGACGCCTCCTTCGCCGAGATGGGCCTGCAGCCCGGCATCCTCTTCGCCTCCCTGGCCGCCGGCCGCGCCTACGTCGAGGGCGTCCACGGCTGCCGCCCGATCCGCATCTCCGGCGCCCGCGACCTGGAGGGGACGATGGGCTCCGACATCCTGGTCGG
>DASZUH010000369.1:0-2617 GCA_035547715.1 Solirubrobacterales bacterium | reverse complement strand
AACCTGCCAGGGCCGCCACGAGACGCCCGGGACGCGACTCGGACGGCCGCCCCGGCCCGCGTCGCGCCCGGACTACCCGCCGCTGTCGGCCGCGGCGGTGCCTTCGGCGGCCGCCACGCCCAGGCCGGCCTCGCTCGGGATCGCCGGCTCGGCGGCGGCGCTCGGCTCGCGCGGCGGGGTGGGGCGGACCTTCTCCAGCAGGGCCACGCACTCGATGTGGGGGGTCTGGGGGAACATGTCGACGGGGCGGACGCGGCGGAGCTTGTAGCCGGCCTCCTCGAGCTGGGCCGCGTTCGGGGCCAGGGTCGTCGGGTTGCAGGAGACGTAGACGATCCGCTTCGCCTCGGTCTCGATCAGGCGGCGGACGATTTTCTGGGAGAGGCCGGCGCGGGGCGGATCGACGACGACGACGTCGGGCCTGCCGGCCTCCTCGAGCAGGGGGCGGACGCCGGTGCGGGCGTTGGCGGCGACGAACCTGGCGTTCTCGATGCCGTTGCGCCTCGCGTTGCGCTCGGCGTCGTCGATCGCCTCGGGGACGATCTCGAGGCCCCAGACCTCGCCCGCGTCGCGGGCCATCGTCAGGCCGATCGTGCCGATGCCGCAGAAGAGGTCGAAGACGCGCTCGCGCCCAGAGAGGCCGGCGAACTCGGTCGCCACCGCGTAGAGGCGCTCGGCCATCTCGGTGTTGGTCTGGAAGAACGCCCCGTGCGACATCTCGAACTTGAGGCCGCAGAGTTCCTCGTGCAGGCGCTCTTCGCCGAGCGCGCCGGTCGGCCCGTCGGTGCCGCCGGAGTCCCCCTCGATCGTCGTGTGGAGGTCGACCGGTGGCCGCGGGAAGCGCGCCGCGGTGGTGACCAGGCGGGTCTGGATCTGCCCGGTCCGCCGCCCCTCGCGGACGATCAGGTTACGCAGCACGCCCTTGCGCGCCCGCCCGTCGTAGGCGGCGATGTCCTCCATCCGCGCCCATTCGCGCACCCCGTTGCGGGCCGCGTTGCCGGGTTCTGACGCCAGCTTGCAGTCGTCGACGTCGACGATCAGGTCCCAGCGGCCACGCGCGTGGAAGCCGAGCGCGACGCCTTCGTCGGCGGTGCCCGCCGCGCCCGCCCCGAAGGAGTACTCGAGTTTGTTGCGGTACCGCCACTCTTCGACCGCGCCGACGATCGGCTCCATCTCGAAGTCGTCGAGCCCGCCGATCCGCCGCAGCGCGTCCTCGACCTGGGCCTGCTTCTCGGCCAGCTGGCGCTCGTAGGCGAGCCCCTGCCAGGGCGCGCCGGGGCACGGCTCGCCGCCGTGGACGCAGCGGTCGGGGAGGCGGTCGGCGCCGGGGCGGAGCAGCTCGATCGTGCGCGCCTCGGCGAAGCGCTTCTTGCCTTTCGTCACCTCGGCGAGGACGCGGTCGCCCGGCAACCCGCCGGCGACGAAGACGACGAAGCCGTCGGCGCGGGCGACGCCGCGGCCGCCGAAGGCGAGCGAGTCGATCTCGACCTCGAGCCGCTCGCCTTTGCGCGGCGCCTCGGTGTGCGTTCCGCTCTCCACTAAGACGGCAGTTTCCTGCGCGCCTGGCGGAGCAGTTTCTCCAGCTCGCTGAGGAGCGCGTCGGTCTGTTTACGGCCCTTCTTCAGCAGCTCGCCGATCATCTTTTCGGCGTCGCCGTGGGTCATCCGGCCGCGTTTGACGGCGTCGTCGACGACCTCCTGGATCCGCTCGCGGCTCAGCGTCACGCTGTGCTCGAGCGATTCGCGCAGCTGCGCGATGCCGATGTCGAGGCCGGGCGCCCGCGGCGCGCGTTTCGCTTTCGCGGTGCCTTTTTTCGCCGCCGATTTCGGCGCGGCTTTTTTCGGCGCAGCTTTGGGTTTCGCTTTGGCTTTTTTCGCGGGCGCTTTTTTCGGCGCCGCTTTTTTGGCCGCGCCTTTTTTCGCCGGATTTTTCGCCGCGGCTTTTTTCGGTTTCGACGCTTTCTCCGTCGCCGCCGGTTTCGCCGGCTCGTTGGCGCCGCTGTCTTTCTCGTCAGCCATCAGATCGGTCCCCTCTTCGTCACCGTTGCCGAGTTCGACTGCTACCCACGACCCGAATATCTCAATTTGCGAGGACCGGTGGGTCCTCTCTGGCGAAGCGGGCCTCGACCGGGGCGTGGTCGGAGAGTCGCAGGGCCTTGCCGTCGAGAGGCAGCTCGCGCCGCTCCGGCGCCCACTGCACCGGCCGCGCGACGACCTCGAGCCCGCGCACGAGGACGTGGTCGATCGCCCGCGGCCCGGTCGTCGGCGAGTCGAGCCCGAACTCCCCGGCGAGCCGGGCGAAGAGCTCCGGGTCCTCGGCCGGCCGCAGGTTGAGGTCGCCGCCGAAGATCAGCGGCGCGTCCGCCGCCCACTCGACCGCCGCCCGGGCGCCGCGCAGCACGTCCTCCCTCGCCGACTTCGGCCGGTCGTTGGTCGCGTGCAGGTTGGCGATGCAGACGCCGGACGCCGTCCGCGTGAAGGCCATCGCCCGCCGCTCCGGCTCGCCCGCGTGGATCTCCAGCTCGCGCCGCTCGGCGATCCCGCCGAGCTTCCCCGGCACCCGCACCAGCGTCGTGTTCGAGCCGCCCTCGCCGCTCGCCATCAGGTCCGGGTTCTGCCGC
>DASZUH010000368.1:0-3839 GCA_035547715.1 Solirubrobacterales bacterium | reverse complement strand
CCGCGACGCCGGCTCGCGCAACCCCGTCTTCATGATCGACGAGATCGACAAGATGGGCGCCGACTTCCGCGGCGACCCGGCGAGCGCGATGCTCGAGGTGCTCGACCCGGCCCAGAACGACACCTTCCGCGACCACTACCTCGACCTCGCCTTCGACCTCTCCGACGTCGTCTTCATCGCCACCGCGAACGTGCTCGACACGATCCCGGGACCGTTGCTCGACCGGATGGAGACGATCGAACTCTCCGGCTACACGCTGGACGAGAAGCGCCACATCGCGCGCAGCTACCTGGTCGACCGGCAGATCGCCGCCAACGGGCTGAAACCGAGCCAGATCGACTTCTCCGACGCGGCGCTGACCGTGATCATCGAGGAGTACACGCGCGAGGCGGGGGTGCGGAACCTGGAGCGGCTGATCGGCACCGTCTGCCGCAAAGTCGCGCGCCAGGTCGCCGAAGGCAAAGCCAAAGGCAAAGTCCGCGTCTCCGGCAAAAAAGCGCGCGAGATGCTGGGACGGCGGCGCGTCTTCACCGAAACGCGGCG
The DNA here is from genome assembly GCA_035547715.1 of Solirubrobacterales bacterium. GTDB lineage: Bacteria > Actinomycetota > Thermoleophilia > Solirubrobacterales > 70-9 > VAYN01. Next base: position 3,296 of record DASZUH010000368.1, on the reverse strand, counting down.
CCGCACCAAGGACCCGGGCGTGGCGACCGGCCTCGCCTGGACGCCGGCGGGCGGCGACGTGCTCTTCATCGAGGCGGCGGCGACGCCCGGCTCGGGCAACCTGACGATCACCGGCCAACTCGGCGACGTGATGCGCGAGTCGGCGCAGGCGGCGCTCTCCTACGTGCGCGGGCACCAGGCGCGGATCGCCCCCGACAACGAGGGCGACTGGTTCGCCTCCCACGACGTCCACATCCACGTGCCTGCCGGCGCGGTGCCGAAGGACGGGCCCTCGGCGGGCGTGGCGATGACGGTGGCGCTGGCCTCGCTGCTGAGCGGGCGGCCGGTGCGCAACGACGTGGCGATGACGGGGGAGGTGACGCTGACCGGCAAGGTGCTGCCGATCGGCGGGCTGAAGGAGAAGTCGTTGGCGGCGCAGCGGGCGGGGATCAAACGGGTGATCGTGCCGGAGCGCAACGAGGGCGACGCGGCCGAGATCCCGGCCAAGGAGCTCGACGGGCTCGAGTTCGTCTTCGTCGACGAGGTCTCGAAAGCGCTAGACGTCGCGCTGTCTTGATGGAGGCGGCGACCCTCCGTCCAGCCCGTCGAACCAAGCTCCGCCGGCCGCGCCGCTCGCCGCTCGAGTGGGCGCGCGAACACTCCCGCGCCTTCTGGATCGTCGTCGGCCTGACCGCGCTGGCGGCGCTGCTCCGCTTCGCCACGCTCGGCGTGCAGAGCTACCACCACGACGAGGTCGTCACCGCCAGTCGCATCCTCCGCGGCGGTTTCGGCCACGCGATGAACGCGGTCTGGTTCAGCGAGTCGACGCCGCCCATCTACTACGCGCTCGCCTGGGCCTGGACGCAGCTGGTCGGGACCGGGGAATACGGGCTGCGGACCGTCTCGGCGGTGGCCGGCGTGCTGACCGTGCCGGTCGCCTACGCGATCGGGGTCGAGCTGCGCGGCCGCCGCGCCGGCCTCTGGGCGGCGGCGCTGGTCGCCGTCAACCCGATGATGCTCTGGTACTCGCAGGAGGCCCGCGCCTACGCGCTGGTGGCGCTCTTCGGGGCGCTCTCGGCGCTCTACTGGCTGCGCGCCGAACGCGGCGGGGCGCGCCGCGACTTCGTCTGGTGGGGGATCTGGTCGGGGCTCGCGATCGGCACCCACTACTTCGTCGCCTTCCCGATCCTCGCCGAGGCGCTGATGCTGCTGCGCCGGCGCGGCCTGCGCGCGAGCCTCGCCGGGATGGCGATCCTGGCCGGCTGCGCGATCGCGGTGGCGCCGGTGGCGATCCACCAGATGTCGCTCGGCCACGCCGACTGGATCGGCAACTTCACCCTCGGCCACCGGCTCTGGGAAACCGCCGCCACCTTCGTCGTCGGCGAGACCGGCGACATCATCGCGCGGCCGGAGCGGCCCTGGCTCGCCTTTGCGCCGCTGGCCTTCACGCTCGCCGCCCTGGCCCTGCTCCTGCGCCGGGGGGCGGGGCGGGAGCGGCGCGCCGCCGGCCGGCCGCTGCTCCTCGTCGTCGCCGGCATCGGCATCCCGGTCGCCCTGGCGCTGGTCGAGGCGAGCAAGGACTTCGTCCTCGCCCGCAACCTGATCCCGGCGCTGGTGCCGCTGCTGGCGGCGGTCGGGATCGCCGTCTCCTCGCCCGCCTCGCGCCGACTCGGCGCCGCGGTCGGCGCGCTGCTCTTCGCCTACTCGCTCGGCTTCTGCGTCCTCGCCTCGACCGACGAAAGCTTCCAGCGGCCGAACTGGAGCGCCGTCGCCGAACACATCGGCGAGCCGCGCGGGCCGCGGGCGACGGTGACCTGGACGCTGGGCGAGGCGCCGCTGCGCTTCTACCTCTCGACCGGGGCGATCCAGGTGCGGGCGAAGGAACCGTACGACTGGCTGGTCAAGGAAGTCGACTTCGTCTCCGACGGGGCGGTGCCGGCGCCGCCGCGACGGCTGCTCGGCCCCGGCTTCCGCCAGGTGGCAGACGTCGACACCGGTCGCCTGCAGATCCGCCGCTACCGCTTCCAGCGGCCCGGGCTGGCGCCGCTGCGGCTGCGCCGGCTGCACGACGCGCGGCTCGATTTCCGCTCCGACGGCGTGCTGCTGGACGGCGTCGGGCCGGACTGAGCGGTCCGGCCGATCGGTCCGTCGCGGTGTCCCCCTGCCGAACCGGGTATATCCTGGACCAAACCGCGAGACCGACGAGGGAGAGGGATGGCCAAGAGCAAGACCAGTCACACGGCGGACCGCGCCGGTGACCTGTACGAAGCGGCACGTGAAAACCCGTACGTGCAGCGCCTGATCGAGGACGAAGACCTGCGCGAAAACCTTCAGGACGCCTTCAAGTCGGCGAAAAAGGCTTACTCGCGGGCGACCGGCAACGGCAAGGGCACCGTCAAGGCGGTCACCTCCGACAAGAAGGTGCAGAAGGAAATGCGCCAGGCCGCCGAAGCGCTGCAGGAAGCGCGCGATCGTCTGCAGAAGCCGCGCAAGAAGAAGCATCGGCTGGGCAAACTGATCCTGCTGGCGATCGTCGGCGGCGTCGTCGCCCTGGTGGTCAGCGAGGGCGCGCGCAAGGCCGTCCTCGACGCCCTCTTCGGCGCCGAAGAGGAGTTCGAGTACACCAGCACGACCTCGATCAACGGCTCCTAGGCAGCTTCGGGGGCGGCGGATCACCCGGTGGAGGCGGCGACCAAAGAGGCGGCCGGCAAGGAGCGCCAGCTCAGCGGTGAGAAGGCGCAGCGCATCGTCGACGCGATGCGCGACAGCGTGGCCGCGCGCGGCGCGGCGGGCTCGACCTTCGAGCACGTCGCCCGCGAGGCCGGGGTCAGCCGCGGCCTCCTCCACTACTACTTCGGCACCAAGGAGCGCCTCCTGATCGAGGTGGTCCGGCGCGACTCCGAACTGCGCATCGCCCGCCTCGACGAGATGCTCGCCGAGGCGGAGACCGCCGACGCCGTCCTCGACGTCCTGGTCAAGAGCCTCACCGACCTGATCGACAACGACCCCGGCTTCTTCCTCCTCCTCTACGAGCTCTTCAGCGCCGGCCGCCGCAACCCGGAGATCCAGCACGAGGTCGGCCAGCTCTTCGAGGCGACCCGCTCCCACGTCGCCGGCGTCCTGCGCGGCAAGGAAGACGAGGGCATCCTCAGCCTCCGCTTCGACGCCGAGGCCGTCGTCGCCTACCTCCTCGCCGTCGCCGACGGCTTCGCCCTCCAGGCCCTCAGCGACCCGAGCCGCGACATCACCCCGGCCCTCACCGCCGGCGCCGCCTCGGCCCGCTACCTGCTCGTCTCCGACTGAGCCGGCCTCGTACG
>DASZUH010000367.1:0-7129 GCA_035547715.1 Solirubrobacterales bacterium | reverse complement strand
GTCTCGTGGCGGCCACAACCAGCCAGGGCCGCCACGAGACGCCCGGGACGCAACTCGGACGGCCGCCCCGCCGGGTGAAATCCGGCGGGGGCGTCTTTTTCACCAATTCCCGACCCGCCGGCAGTTAGCGTCGGGTTCTCGCCGTCCACCACCTGAGGAGAGAACATGTCGAAGCCGTTCAAGGGGGTCATCAATCTTGATATCCGGGACTCCGTCCCGGACTGGGAGCCCTACGTCCAGCCGCAGGCCCCGGCGGGCGCGCCGAACGTGCTGACGATCTGCTGGGACGACGTCGGCTACGGGGCGATGGACGTCTTCGGCGGCCCGATCGAGACGCCGACGATGCGGCGGATCGCCGACGCCGGCCTGCGTTACTCGAACTTCCACACCACGGCCCTCTGCTCGCCCACCCGCGCCAGCCTCCTCACCGGCCGCAACGCGACCAGCAACGGGATGGCGTGCATCACCGAGGGCTCGGCCGGCTTCCCCGGCCTCTCGGCGCGGATCCCCTTCGAGAACGGCACGATCGCCGAGGTGCTCGGTGAGCGTGGCTGGAACACCTACTGCGTCGGCAAGTGGCACCTGACCCCGGCCGAGGAGGTCGACCTCTCCTCCTGGAAAGCGCGTTGGCCGCTCGGCCGCGGCTTCGAGCGCTTCTACGGCTTCCTCGGCGCCGAGACCAACCAGTGGTATCCCGACCTTGCCTACGACAACCACACGGTGGCGCCGCCCGCCACGCCGGAGGAGGGCTACCACCTCTCCAAGGACCTCGCCGACAAGGCGATCGAGTTCGTCCGCGACTCGAAAGCGGTGGCCCCCGAGAAGCCCTGGTACATGTACTTCTGCCCCGGTGCCGGGCACGCGCCGCACCACGTCTTCAAGGAGTGGGCCGACCGCTACGCCGGGCGCTTCGACGAGGGCTACGAGGCGATCCGCGCCGAGATCCTCGCCAACCAGGTCGAGCTGGGCCTGCTGCCCGCCGACACCGAGCTCTCGCCGATCAATCCGCACGGCGAGCCCGACGTCACCGGCCCGGCCGGGCAGCCCTGGCCGCAGCTCGACTTCGTCCGCCCCTGGGACTCCCTCACCGCCGAGGAGAAAAGGCTGTTTGCGCGGATGGCCGAGGTCTACGCCGGCTTCATCTCCTACACCGACTTCCAGATCGGCCGGATCCTCGACTACCTGGAGGAGTCGGGCCAACTGGAGAACACGATCGTCCTGGTCGTCTCCGACAATGGCTCGAGCGGCGAGGGCGGCCCCGACGGCTCCTTCAACGAGAACAAGTTCTTCAACAACGTCCCCGACGACGTCGAGGAGAACCTGAAGCGGATCGACCAACTCGGCGGCACCGAGTCCTACAACCACTACAACACCGGTTGGGCGTGGGCCTTCGACACGCCGTTCCCGTACTGGAAGCGGTTCGCCGGCTACGAGGGCGGTGTCGCCGACCCGCTTCTCGTCTCCTGGCCGAAGGGGATCGAGGCACGCGGGGTCCGCGACCAGTACGTGCACGTGGTCGACCTCGTGCCGACGATCTACGACCTGCTGGAGATCGAGCCGCCCGAGGTGCTGAAGGGCTACACCCAGGCGCCGATCGAGGGCGAGAGCTTCGCCGGCTCGCTTGCCGATCCCGCCGCCGCCGGCCGCTCCACCCAGTTCTTCGCGATGCTCGGGATGCGGGCGCTCTACCACGATGGCTGGCTCGCCAACACGCTGCACCCGCCGATCTCCGGCTGGAGTCGGTTCGAGCTCGACCGCTGGGAGCTCTACAACCTGCTCGAGGATCGCTCCCAGATGCACGACCTGGCGGCCGCCCACCCGGAGCGGCTGGAGGAACTGAAAACGCTCTGGGCCTACTACGCCGGGGTCTACAACGCGCTGCCGCTCGACGATCGGAGCGCGGGCGAGATCCTCGCCGACCGGCGGCCGCAGCCGAGCGCGCCGCGCGACCGCTACGTCTACTACCCCGGCGCCGCCGAGGTGCCCGAGACCGTCGCGGTCAACGTCCGCCGCCGCTCCTTCACGATCGCCGCGGCCGTCGACGTCGGCGACGGCGCCGCGGGGATCCTCTTCTCGCAGGGCTCGCGATCGGGCGGCCACGCGCTCTACCTCGAGGACGGCCGGCTCCACTACACCTATAACTGGCTGGGCGAACGCGAGCAGACCGTCAGCTCGGCGGCGCCGGTGCCGCGCGGTGTCCACGTCCTCAGCGCCGAGTTCCGCAAGACCGGCGACGACGAGGCGACGAAAAGCGCGACCGGCACGCTCACGCTCCACGTCGACACCGAGGCGGTCGGCAGCGCCACGGTGATGACGCAGCCCGGCCCCTTCAGCCTCAGCGGCTGCGGCCTCACCGTCGGTCGCGGCAACGGCTCCGCGGTCGTCGCCTCCCATCGCGGCGCCTTCCCGTTCGCCGGCGGGAAGATCGAACGGGTCGTGGTCGACGTCAGCGGCGATCCGTACGTCGACCACGAGAAGGAGGTTCTCGCCTACCTGATGCGGGACTGATCCGGCGGCCGCACGGGCTCCGTCGGGCAGGCCGGACGCGCGGGCGCCGGCCGGACTTCACGGCGCCGATCGAGACGACGAGCCGGTCGCCGATCCGATCACATCGGTCGGGCCGCCGCCCGACCGCGGCCGCCGCCAGGTAGGCGACGCCGGCCGCCACGGTCAGCAGGTAGAAGGCGAGCCCGAGGGTCCCGTCGAGCTCCCATTCGCCGAGAAAGCCGGCGCTCATCGCGGCCCGCCCGCGTTCATCTCAGCGCGCGCTCCCGACCAGGGCCCGACCGAGGTTGCCGAAGCAGCCGTTCCAGCCGTATTCGTGCGAGCGGGCCGACTCGAGGTCGCGCAGGTTGGAGTGGACGAAGCGCACCGCCGTCCCCGCCTCGACCTCCTCGAAGTCGATCTCGATCAGCGTCTCCCGCGTCTCGCCGTCCCAGACCCAGGTGAAGGCGAGCCGGCGCGGCCGGTCGACCTCGGTGTAGCGGCCGCCGCCACCGTGGTGGGCCTCTTTGTGCGGGTCGAACATCACCACCCGCACCGCGCCGCCGACCTGGAGGTCGACGAACGCCTCGGTCGTCTCCCAGTCCTCGCCGACGTGGAACCAGCGGCGCAGCACCGCCTCGCTGGTCCAGGCGTCGAAGACCGCCTCGGCGGGCGCGTCGTAGGTGCGGTCGAGGCGGAGGACCTCGGCGGTCGCCATCAGGTGCTCCGGGCGCCGCGCCGGCCGGCGGCGACTTCGAGGGCGTGGGTGAACGGCGTCGCTTCGTCGTACTCGTCGTGCAGGTTCCACCACACGTAGGCCTGCGTCTGCGGGTAGCCCTCCGGCGAGTCCTCCCAGATCTCCTGGCGGCCGAAGGGGGCGATGTCGAGGTAGCTCCAGGTGCTGCCCAGGCTTTCGTCCCCGCGTGCGTTGACGAAGTAGGTCCGCGTGATCTCCTCGCCGTCGCGGAGGAACACGTTGTGACCGTGCCATTCGTCGACGCCGAAATCAAGGTCGAAGTCGTCGGTGATCGTGTACCAGGGGACTTCCCAGCCCATCCGCTCGCGGTAGCGGGCGATGTCGTCCTGGCCGGCCCGCGAGACGTAGGCGAGGGTGACGTCGCGGCTGTTCAGGTGGGCGAGGTGGGCGACCTGGTCGGCGCCGAAGGAGCAGCCGCGGCAGCCGGCCTCGGGCCGGCCCCAGACGCCCGGCTCGAAGAAGAAGCGGTAGACGATCAGCTGGCGGCGGTCTTCGAACAGGTCGGCCAGGCCGACCTCGCCGTCGGGTCCCTCGAAGCGGTAGTCCTTGGTCACCGCCTGGCGCGGCATCCGCCGGCGTTCGGCGGCGAGCGCGTCGCGGGCGCGGGTCAGCTCCTTCTCCTTCACCAGCAGCTCCTCGCGGGCGGCGCTCCACTCCGCCGGCGAGACGATCGGTGGCAGGTTCATCTCTTCTCCTCCTTCAGGTGATCTTCGACGGCGTCGAACATGCGGGTCCAGATGGCGCGCTGGCGGACCATCCACTCGGTCGCCTCGTCGAGTCCCGCGGTCTCGAGCGAGAGCACGTGGGTGCGCCCCTCGATCACGCGGCTGACGACGCCGGTCTCTTCGAGCACCTTCAGGTGCTTGGAGATCGCGGGCTTGGAGACCCCGAGGTCGCCGGTGACTTCGCCGACCGCCGCGGGCCCCGCCGCCAGCCTTTCGACGATCTCGCGACGGATCGGATGCGCCAACGCCTTGAACGGACTGTTAACCATTTGGTGAACAGTAGCAGGTGCCGGCAGGCTCTCGGCGACGACGACCAAAGGGAGGGGAATCGATGGCTCAGGGGGACGCGGTGCGAGCCGCCTACGAGGCGTGCGCGGGGATCTACGACCGGTTCACCGGCAGCAACGACTACGAGATGTGGTTCGGCGAGCTGCTGCCGCGGCTGGAGGAGCTGGGGCTGCGGCACGGTGAGCTCCTCGACGTCGCCTGTGGGACCGGCAAGGGGATCGGCCCGATGCTCGCCCGCGGCTGGCGGGTGACCGCCTGCGACATCTCGGCGGCGATGGTGGAGCGGGCGCGGGAGAAGTTCCCGGAAGGGGTCCGCTTCGAGGTCTGCGACATGCGCGAGCTGCCGCGCCTGGGCGAGTTCGACCTCGTCTGGGCGATGAACGACCCGGTCAACTACCTGGTCGAGGACGACGACCTCGGGCCCGCGTTCGCGGCGATGGGGGCGAATCTCGGCCCCGCAGGGCTACTCGTCTTCGACTGCAACACGGCGCGGCTCTTCCGCGAGACCTTCGCGGCGGGGGTCGAGGAGAACCACGGCGACCGCTGGACCTGGCGCGGCCTGGGCGGGACCGACGACGTCTACGAAGCCGAGATCTCGGGCGAGGAAGTCGAACCCAACGTCCACCGGGAGCGGTACTGGCCGGTCGAGGTCATCCGCGCGGCGCTGGCCGGCGCGGGCCTCGTCCCGGTCGCGGCGATCGGCCAGCGCGAGGTCGAGGGCGGCCTCGTCCTCAGCCCCGACTGGGACGAGGACCGCGACCACAAGATCATCCACGTGGCGAAGCTCGCGGCCTGACGGCGACCCGGGCGCGAGGGTTGGACCGGGGCGCGACTTCGCCGAGGTTGGGCGATTCCTACGTTGACGCCTCGGTCCCGGACTAGGATCGAAAAGCTCGTCCAACGGTCGTCCGATCGGGGAAGGACCAAGGGTGAACGCGAACCGGCACGCGGACCGGGTCTACCGAAACTTCCGGTTCGACGGGCCGACCTTCCTGCCGGTCGACGTTTCGCGTCCCTGATTCGAGGAGGTATTGAGATGAAGTACTGCGTCACGGCGAGGCCCGGCCCGTTGCCGCCGAGCCCCGAGCAGTTCGACGCCGCGCTCGAGTGGCTGCGCACGCGGCTCGACGACGGCACCTTCGACTGCCTATATGGGTTCCTCGAGGGCGGCGGCTTCAGCGTCGCCAACGTCTCGTCCCACGGCGAGGCCCTCGACCTGATGGCCGATTACCCGCTCTACGGGCTGGTCGAGTGGGAGGTGCGCCCGGTGCTCGAGTTCGGCGACGGAGTCGACACGATCCGGGCCAAGTTGGTCGAGGCCCAGGCCGCGATGAGCGGCTGAGGGCGGCGCGGTCGACCTGACCCACCATGGCGCCGGCGCGGTCGACCTGGCCCACCTATGGCGCCGGTCAGGTCGACCGCGCCCGAACGGACGCGGCTTAGGTCGACCGCGCCCCGGCTCAGCTGTCGAAGGTGCGGGAGAGGAGGCCGAAGAGCTCCTCGTAGTGGCGCTCGGCCGCGGCCTCGTCGTAGGCCGGGGTGTCGGCCATCGTGTAGCCGTGCTCGGCGCCGGCGAAGACCTCCGAGCGGAAGCTCGCGCCCGCCGCGCGCAGCGCATCTTCGACGGTGGCGATCTGCTCCGGCGTCGCGCTGCGGTCGTTGTCGGCGAAGCCGAGGTAGATCTCGGCGTCGATGTCACCGGCGCTCAGGTGCGCGCTGTCGTCCTCGTCGGTAACCAGGCCGCCGGTGTGGAAGCAGCCGAGGCCGGCGACCCGGTCCGGGTAGGCGGCGGCGATCCGCCAGGCGAGCCGGCCGCCCATGCAGTAGCCGGTCAGCGCCACCGGGCCGCCGTCGGCCTCCTCGGCGAGGCGGTCGAGGTAGGCGGAGCCGTCGGCGACGATCCGCTCGGTGGTCAGGTCTTTCATCAGCGGCATCACGCGGCCGATGACCTCGTTGCGGCGCTCGGGGTCGTCGAGGCCGTCGAGCGAGACCACCGGGGCGCGGCCGGTGCGGTAGAAGACGTTGGGCGCGAGCACCACGTAGCCGGCCGCGGCGATCCGGTCGGCCATCTGCTCGATCTGCGGGCGCAGGCCGAAGGCGTCGATCAGGAGCAGGACGCCGGGATGGGAGCGGCCGTCGTCGGGTCGCGTCAGGTAGGCGTCGGCGACCCCGTCGGCGGTCTTGATGTCGATCGTCTCGCCCATCTCAGGCCTCCGCCCCGATCGCCGCCTCGACCGCGGCGACGACCTCGTCGGACTCCGGCTCCACTTTCGGGCGGAAGCGCGCCACCACGTCGCCGTCGCGGGAGACGAGGAACTTCTCGAAGTTCCACTGGACATCACCGGCCTCGCCCTCGGCGTCGGCGGTCTCGGTCAGCCAGGCGTAGAGCGGATGGCGCCCGTCGCCGTTGACCTCGAGCTTCTCGGTCATCGGGAAGGTCGTGCCGTACGTCGCCGAGCAGAACTCGATGATCTCCTCGGCGCTCCCCGGCTCCTGCCCGCCGAACTGGTTACAGGGGACGCCGAGCACGGTGAAGCCCTGCTCGCCGAAGCGCCTCTGCAGCCGCTCCAGCCCCTCATATTGCGGGGTCAGCCCGCAACGCGAGGCGACGTTGACGACGAGAACCGCGTCGCCCGCGAGCGCCGCCGTGTCGAGCGCGCCGCCATCGAGCGCGGTGATGCCGTTGAAGATCGAGGTGTCCACTTGGTGCCTTTCCCGAGGTCGATTCCTGCTGTGTCGGAGCCTAGGCCCCCGAGCGTACTGAGACGTAGTCTCCGGGCGGGGCGGCCGGGCGGCCGGGCGAGGTGGGTCGCGGGGTCTGGCGGCGACTCGCGGCCGGGGCGGCCGTCCGAGGTGCGTCCCGGGCGTCGCGTGG
>DASZUH010000366.1:0-9912 GCA_035547715.1 Solirubrobacterales bacterium | reverse complement strand
CGACGCCCGGGACGCACCTCGGACGGCAGCCCCGGCCCGAGCGACGCGTCGCCCGCCGCCGCTACGAAGACGTGACCGTTTCGGCGCTGTTTGGTGGGGCACCGACACCTTTCACGGGCGGCATCGGATCGCGGGCCTCGGCGCGCTGGGTCCAGGCGAACCAGGCGAGGCCGACGAGGGTGAGGATGATCGCCACCCAGAAGTTCAGCCGCTGGCCGAGGATGTGGTGGGCGGGGTCGACGCGGAGGGACTCCTCGAAGATGCGGAAGGCCGAGTAGCCGGTGACGTAGAGGGCGAAGAGGCCCGGCGGCTTGATCTTGCGGTGGTGGCCGAGCCAGACGAGGAAGGCGGCCAGGGCGAGGTTCCAGATGATCTCGTAGAGGAAGGTAGGCTGGAAGGTGGCGTAGTGGAGGTAGCCCGCGGGGCGGTGCTCGGGTGAGATCTGCAGCGCCCAGGGGAGGTTGGAGGGGCCGCCGAAGAGCTCCTGGTTGAAGTAGTTGCCGACCCGGCCGATCGCCTGGGCGACGAGCAGGGCGGGGGCGGTGCAGTCCATGAAGTCGAGGACCGAGGCGCCCGCCCGGTGGACGCGCCAGATCCCGACCGCGGCGCCGGCGGCGATCCCGCCCCAGATCCCGAGGCCGCCGTCCCAGACCGCGAACGGGCCGTACCAGGTGTGCGGCATTTCGTTGAAGCTGGTGATGTCGAAGTAGAGACGGCCGCCGATCAGCCCCGCCGGGAAGGCCCAGATCGCGACTTCCCAGGGCAGGTCGGGGTCGCCGCCGAGATTGCGCCAGCGCCTGGTGACGATGATCACCGCGGCGGCGACCGCGAACGCGTACATCAGCCCGTAGGCGTGGATCTCGAACGGGCCGATGCCGATGCCGTTGCTGGAGGGGCTGGGGATGGAGGCGATCACGCCGCCGAAAAGCTAGTGGTCATGGACCTCCGGCTGCCAGGAGGGGAACGGATCGGGCAGTCCCGCCCAGGTCGACGGACCCGCCGCCGTCTCCTCCTCGCCCAGCAGGCAGGCGTCGAGCGCGGCGACGATCGCCTCCCGATCCATGCCCGAGCCGATGAACGCGAGCCGCTGGCGCCGCTCCTCCTCGTCCCAGTATCCGAGCGGCCGCACGGTCAGCAGGCCGCCCGCCTGCGACCAAAGTCCGGCGAGGGTGTGGCGGGAGGCGACCCAGAAGAAGCCCTTGGCGCGCACCACCCCCGGCCAGCCCTCCTGCAGTCGGGTCCACAGCCGCTCCGGGTGGAAGGGGCGGTCGCGCTCGTAGACGAAGCTCGAGATCCCGTACTCCTCGGTCTCCGGGATCTCCTCGCCGCGCATCGTCGCCAGCCAGCCGGGCGCCGCCGCGGCCGCCTCGAGGTCGAAGAGGCCGGTGTCGAGGACCATCCCCAGCGAGACCTCGCCCTGCGTGGCGCGCACGGTGCGGGCACGCGGGTTGAGCCGCGAGATCAACGCTTCGATCCGCGCCAGCTCGGCCGAGGAGGCGAGGTCGACCTTGTTGATCACGATCACGTCGGCGAACTCGACCTGGTCGACGAGGAGGTCGGCGACCGTGCGGTCGTCGTCGGGCCCGAGCGATTCGCCGCGGGCGGCGATCTCCTCGACCCCGGCCGCGTCGTCGAGGAAGGCGCCGGCGTCGACCACGGTGACCATCGTGTCGAGGCGGGCGACGTCGCCGAGCGAGCGGCCCGCCTCGTCGGCGAAGGTGAAGGTCTCGGCGACCGGCATCGGCTCGGAGATCCCGGTCGACTCGATCAGCAGGTGGTCGAAGCGCCCTTCGCGGGCGAGCCGGCCGACCTCGACCAGCAGGTCCTCGCGCAGCGTGCAGCAGATGCAGCCGTTGGTCATCTCGACCATCCGCTCCTCGACGTGGTCGATCGCCGCGTCGCCGGAGCGGACCAGCTCGGCGTCGACGTTGATCTCGCTCATGTCGTTGACGATCACGGCGACGCGGCGGCCCTCGCGGTTGCGCAGGACGTGTTCGAGCAGGGTCGTCTTGCCGGCGCCGAGGAAGCCGGAGAGCACGGTGACGGGGAGGCGCTCGTCGGGGCGGAGCGGGGCGAGGGAGGGGGTCGGCATCGCGAGGGTCCTTTCGAATAGATGAGAACGAATCTCATCTATTCCTACCGGAAAATCGCTTGCGATGAGAACGAGAACAAGTCTCATTATCGTGTAGGCTGCGCGCCATGACGAACTCAAGCTCCTCCTCACGCACTGTCCTGGCGGTTGTCTGCCTCTCGATCCTGGCCGCGGTCGCCGTGGCCGGCTGCGGCGGCGGATCGTCCACCGTCGACGCCGGCTCCGAAGGCAAGATCAGCGCGGTCGGGGCGGAGAACGAGTACGCCAACGTGATCGAACAGATCGGCGGCAGGTACGTCGACGTCAGCGCGGTCGAGAGCGACCCGAACACCGACCCGCACACCTTCGAGGCGAGCGCCGGCGTCGCCCAGGAGGTCTCGGGCGCCGACGTCCTGGTCGAAAACGGCCTCGGCTACGACTCCTACATGGAAAAGATCGAGTCGGCCTCCTCGAACTCCGCCCGCAAGGTGATCAACGTGCAGGAACTGCTCGGCCTGCCGGACTCGACCCCCAACCCGCACCTCTGGTACAAGCCCGAAACGATGCCCGCGGTGGCCAAGCAGCTGGTCGCCGACTTCGCCGAACTGCAGCCCGAACACAAGTCCTACTTCGAGGCGAACCTGAAGAAGTTCGAAGCCTCGCTCGAACCCTGGTTGAAGAGCCTGGAAGACTTCACCACCAAGTTCCCCGGCGCCGCCGTCGCCACCACCGAGCCGGTCGCCGATTACATGCTGGAAGCGGCGGGGATCGAAAACCTGACCCCCTTCACCATGCAGGCAGACATCATGAACGACGCCGATCCCGCCCCCCAGGCGGTCGCCGAGCAGGAAAGTTTCTTCAGCGAAAAGAAGGCCGACGCCTTCGTCTACAACCAGCAGGTGACCGACTCGATCACGGAAAAGTTCCTCGAAGACGCGGCCGCCAACGAAGTCCCGGTGGTCGGCGTCTACGAGACGATGCCGACCGGCTACACCTACCAGCGGTGGATGGAAGCCGAGCTGAAGGCGCTCGAAGAAGCGGTCGGCAGCGGGAAATCGACGGAAAAGCTGTAGTGGGGGAGGGGGCGACGAGCGGAGCGGTGCTGTCGGTCGAGGGCGTCGGCGTGCGGATCGCCGGGCGCCAGGTCCTCGATGGCGTCGACTTCGCCATCGCCCCCGGTGAGTTCACCGGCCTGATCGGCACCAACGGGGCCGGCAAGACGACCCTCTTCCGCGCGATCCTCGGGCTGCAGGGGGTGAGCGCCGGGCGGATCCTGGTCGACGGCCGGCCGCGGTCGCGGCGCACCGACGCGATCGGCTACGTGCCGCAGAAGTTCCTCCTCGACCCCGACCTGCCGTTGCGCGGGCGCGACCTCGTCGCGCTCGGCCTCGATGCGCGCCGGCTCGGCTTCGCCCTCAATCGGCGTCGGCGCGCCGAGCGGGTCGAGGAGATGCTCGCGGCGGTCGGTGCCGAGGACTTCGCCGACACCCGGGTCGGGCGCCTCTCCGGCGGGGAGCAGCAGCGGATCCTGATCGCGCACGCCCTGGTCTCGCGGCCGCACCTGCTGCTCGCCGACGAGCCGCTCGCCAACCTCGACCTGCGCAGCGCCGAGGAGGTCGTCACGCTGCTCGCCCGCGTCTGCCGCGAGCGCGGCGTCGCCGTGCTGATCTCGGCCCACGAGATCAACGCGCTGCTGCCGGCGATGGACCGCATCGTCTACCTGGCAAATGGTCGCGCCGCCAGCGGGACCAGGGAGGAGGTCATCCGGCCCGAGGTGCTGAGCCGCCTCTACGGGCACCACGTCGACGTGATCGACGTGCACGGGCGGGTGCTGATCGTCGCCGGCGCGGGCGACGACCGCGACCTGCACGGCTGCGAGCAGACGGTGGAACACGAGGTCCCGGCGCCGGGGATGGCGCCGTGAGCCTCGCCTTCTTCGCCTTCGCCCCCGGCTTCTGGGACAACGAAGCCGTCCACGTCGCCTTGGCGGTTGGCGCCGCGGTGGCGATCGTCACCGGCGTGGTCGGGGTCTTCACGGTGATGCGCGGCCAGTCGTTCGCGGGCGAGGCGCTCGGCGACATCGGCACCACCGGCGGCTCCGCCGCCGCCCTGATCGGCGCCGGGCCGTTGGCAGGCTTCGTCGCCGTCGACGTCCTCGCCGCGGCGGCGATGGAGCTGGTCGGCGTGCAACGGGTGCGCGGTCGCGACCTGGCGACCGGTGTCGTCCTCGGCGCCGCGATCGGCCTCGCCGCCCTTTTTCTCTACCTCGACACGACCAACGGCTCGAACGGCTCGACCGTGACGATCCTCTTCGGCTCGATCTTCGCGATCTCCAGTGCGACGATCCCGGCGATCGTCGTCCTCGCGCTGCTCGCGGTGGCGATGATCGCCCTCCTCTACCGGCCGCTCCTGCTCGCCACGGTCAGCCCCGAGATCGCGGCGGCGCGGGGCATCCCGGTGCGCGCGGTCGGCGCCCTCTACCTGCTGGCGCTGGCCCTGGCGACGGCGCTCGCCGCGATCACGATCGGGACGATCCTCAGCACCGCGCTGCTGATCGGGCCCGCGGCGGCGGCGCTGCGACTGACCCGGCGACCGTGGCGGGCCATGTTGGCGGCCGCCGGGCTGGGCCTGGCGGCGACCTGGATCGGCATCGTCCTCGCCTACGACAGCTACCACTGGCCGCCCCACGAACACGGCTGGCCGGTCAGCTTCTTCGTCGTCGCCCTGGTCTTCGTGACCTACCTGCTGAGCGGCATCGTCGACTGGCTGCGGGAGCGGCGCGCCTGATGTTCGAAGGCTTCATGGTCAACGCCTGGGAGGTCTCCGCGATCGTCGCCGTGGTCGCCGGCGTGGTCGGCTTCTTCACCGTCATCCGCGGCTCGGCCTTCGCCGCCCACGCGATCCCCAACGGCTCCTTCGCCGGCGCCGCGGGCGCCTCGCTGGTCGGTGTCGGCACGCTGTTCGGGCTCGGCGTCTTCGCCTTCATCGGGGCGCTCGGGATCGGCCTGCTCGGCCGGCGCGGGCGCCACGACGCGGTCACCGCGCTGATGCTGGTGATGATGCTGGCGCTCGGCGCCCTCTTCGTCAGCCTCAACACGCAGTATGCGCCCGAGGTCTACTCGCTGCTCTTCGGCGAGGTGCTGGGGATCAGCTCCAACGCGATCGTGCCGACGCTGGCCCTCGGCGCCGCCTGCATCGCCTCGACCGCCCTCCTCTACCGGCCCCTGATGCTCTCTTCGGCCCTGCCCGAGGTCGGCGAGGCGCGGGGGATCGCCGGCTTCGCGGTCGAGCTCGCCTTCCTCGGCGTGCTCGCCCTGGCGACGACGATGACGGTGCCGGTGGTCGGCACGCTGCTGATCTTCAGCCTGATGATCGGGGCGCCCGCCGCGGCCCGCTCGCTGACCGACCGGCCGGGGGTGGCGATGGCGCTCTCGGTGGTGATCGCGCTGGCGATCGTCTGGTTCGCGATCGGCGCCTCCTACGAAACGAACTGGCCGGTCGGCTTCTTCGTCGGCACGGGTTCCGCTGCCGCCTTCGTGCTCGCCCGCCTCTGGCAGGTGGGACGCGAGCGTTACGCGCGGCGGCGGGTTCTAAAATCGGTGGTGGCATGAAGACCGCGACGCCGGAAACCTGGGAAGGACGCGCGCTCGACGCCCTGCAGCGGGCGGGGTACCGTCGCGGCGGCGCCCGCACGGCGGTGATCGAGGCGCTCGCCCGCCACGACTGCGCGGTCACCGCGCTCGACCTCGAGGAGGAGATGCGGGGCGGGGAGGCCGGCGTCGGCCGCGCCAGCGTCTACCGGGCGCTCGAGCAGCTCGAGGGGCTGGGGCTGGTGCAGCGGATCGAGGTATGCCGCGGTACCGCCGGTTACGAGCGCATCGACCCGACCGGCCACCATCACCACCACGCGATCTGCCGCGACTGCGGCCGCATGGTGCCCTTCGAGGACTCCCGTCTGGAGCGGGCCCTCGAGCACGTCGCGGGCGAGATGAGCTTCGACGTGACCGAGCACGACGTCGTGCTCCGGGGTCGCTGCGACCGCTGCGCGCGGTAATCGCTATCATTCCCCGGCCGCGTGGGCCGAGCCCGCGCTTTTTTTCGCCATGAAGACCTTCGTAGCCACAGCCGAGAACCGCCAGCGCGACTGGTACGTCGTCGACGCCGAGGGCCAGACCCTCGGTCGCCTCGCCACCCAGATCGCCGACGCGCTGCGCGGCAAGCGCAAGCCGACCTACACGCCCCACGTCGACACCGGCGACTTCGTCGTCGTCGTCAACGCGGAGAAGATCCGGGTCACCGGCGACAAGCTGGCGCAGAAGACCTACTGGCGCCACAGCGGCTACCCGGGTGGGATCAAGTCCCGCAGCCTCCAGGAGATGCTGGACCGGCGGCCCGAGGAAGTCATCCGCAAGGCCGTCAAGGGGATGCTGCCGCGCAACCGGCTCGCCCGCCGACAGCTGACCAAGCTGAAGGTGTACGCCGGCCCCGAGCACCCGCACGAGGCCCAGCAGCCGAAACCGATGGAGATCCGAAACTAGATGTCTGACGAGACGAACGAGACTTCAGGGCAGCGCCCGGAGGAGACCTCCGAGAGCGCCGCGCCCGCCCCGGTCGCCGCGGAGAACGGCGCCGACGCGCAGCCGGTCGACGCGGCCGCCGCGGCCGGCGAGGGCGAGACCCCGGCGGACGAGCCGCAGCGCGAGGAGGCTCCAGCCGCAGCCGCCGAGCCCGCCGAGGCTCCGGCCGCCGCCGAGCCCGTCGAGGAGGAGCCCGCTCCCGCCGCCGAGCGCGAGGAGCGTCCGGCCAAGAAAGAGGACAAGAAAGACGTCATCCCGGGTGCCGACCTGGAGCCGATCGCGCTCGAGCCCGACGGTCCCGAGCTGTCGGCCGAGGAGCGCGCCCGCCTCGAAGCCGAGGAAGAGGAGAAACGGAACCGCGAGGCCGCCCTCGCCGCCGCCGAGAGCGACACCGCCGTCGCCGACCGCGCCCCGGCCAAAATGGCCTCCGGCGCCCGCTTCCTCGCCACCGGCAAGCGCAAGAGCTCGATCGCCCGCGTCACCCTGATGCCCGGCGACGGCAAATTCACCATCAACGGCCGTGAGCTCGCCGAGTTCTTCCCCCGTCCCCTGCATCAGACGACGGCCCGCCAGCCGCTCACCGTGACCGGCTACGAGGGCAACGTCGACGTCCGCGTGCGCGTCCACGGCGGCGGCATCTCCGGCCAGGCCGGGGCGGTCCGTCACGGCATCGCCCGGGCGCTGACCGAGATCGACGCCGAGCTGCGCGGCGACCTCAAGCGCCGCGGCTTCCTCACCCGCGACGCGCGGGTCAAGGAGCGGCGCAAGGCCGGCTTCAAGAAGGCCCGCAAGAAGCCGCAGTTCAGCAAGCGCTGATCCCGGTTCCGGCCCGCATTCCGCAATAGGCTCCCCCGGGTGGCTGAGACGAGCAGGAAGCTGTTCGGGACCGACGGCGTCCGCGGCGAGGCGGGCACCTTCCTCACCGCGGAGCTGGCGACCCTGCTCGGGCACGCCGCGACCGCTTCGCTGGAGATCGACCGCCCGCGGGTCTTGATCGTCCGCGACACCCGCGAGTCGGGGCCGATGCTGGAGGCGGCGCTGGCCGCCGGGATCGCCGCGGCGGGTGGCGACGCGCTCCTCGCGGGCGTCCTGCCGACCCCGGCGGCGGCGATCCTCGTGCGCCGGCTGGGCCTCGACCTGGCCGCGGTCGTCAGCGCCTCCCACAACCCCTACCAGGACAACGGGATCAAGTTCTTCTCGGCCGCCGGGACGAAGCTGCCCGATGAGGTCGAGGCGCGGATCGAGGCGCTGATGGACGGCGAAGGTCCGCCCGCCGCCGAGCACCCGGGCCGGATCGAGGAGCTGAACGGGGGCGAGGACGACTACGTGCGGGAGCTCGCCGCCGCCTTCCCGATCGACCTCACCGGCCGCAAGGTGATGCTCGACTGCGCCCACGGCGCCACCTACCGGGTCGCGCCGCGGATCTTCGAACAGCTTGGCGCGACGGTCGAGACGATCGGCGCCGAACCCGACGGCCGCAACATCAACGAGGGCGTCGGCTCGACCCACGTCGAGACCCTGGCCCGCATGGTCGCCGCCTCCGACACCGCCGAAATAGGCTTCGCCTTCGACGGCGACGGCGACCGGGTCCTCGCCGTCGACGCCGACGGGAAGGTCCACGACGGCGACGAGCTGATCGCGCTCGCCGCCCGCGGCATGGCGGCCGGCGGCGAGCTGGGGGAGGGCGGCGTCGTCGTCACCGTGATGACCAACTTCGGCTTCCACCAGGCGATGGAGGAGGCCGGGATCGAAGTCGCCGTCACCCAGGTCGGCGACCGCTACGTGATCGACGAGATGCTGCGCCGCGAGTGGAAGCTCGGCGGCGAGCAGTCGGGCCACATCATCGCCTCCGACATCGTCGCCACCGGCGATGGTACCGCCGCGGCGCTCCTCACGATGCGGATGCTGGGGGCGACCGCGCTGGCCGACGCGCCCGCGATGGACAAGCTGCCGCAGCGGCTCGTCAACGTCAAGGTCGCCGACCGCGACAGCCTCGCCGGCGCGGTCGCCGTCTGGGACCAGGTCGGCAAGGAGAACGCCGCCCTCGAGGGCCGCGGCCGCGTCCTCCTCCGCCCGTCCGGCACCGAGCCGCTGGTGCGGGTGATGGTCGAGGCGCCGGACGCCGCCGAGGCCGACGCCGTGTGTGAGCGCCTGGTGGCGTTGGTCGAGCAAGAGCTGGGGTAGGGGCGCTTCCGTCCGCGGCGGCCGTCCGAGTCGCGTCCCGGGCGTCTCGTGGCGGCCCTGGCAGGTCCCGCCCGGTCCGTCACGGATCCTCATGCCTTCGGTCACCTTCGCCCCGGGTCGCCCGGGTGCGTTCGTCGCTTGACCACCATAGGCGTACACGCGACGAACGCACCCGGGCGGCACATGAACCCTCCCCACCCACACGGACCCGGGCGCACCTCGGCCGGCCGCCCCCGCCCCCGGGCGCCGGCTTGAGGGCGCCGGCACCTTCCCATCCTCAAGCTCCGGCCCTGCCGGGTCGAGACAGTCTCTAACCTCTCTTCCCTTCTTATGTGCGGCATCGTCGGATACGTGGGCAGGCGCCCCTGCGAGGAGCTCCTGCTCCAAGGGCTGGAAAAGCTCGAATACCGGGGCTATGACTCGGCTGGCATCAGCCTGCTCGAGGACGGCGCGGTGGAGTCGGTCCACGCGGTCGGCAACCTCGCCAACCTGCGCGCCGCGGTCGAGCGGGCCGCGAATGGGAACGGCAGCCTCGGCCCGGCCGAGACCGGGATCGCCCACACCCGCTGGGCCACCCACGGCCGGGTCACCGAGGAGAACGCCCACCCGCACGACGACAGCACCGGCAAGGTCCACATCGTCCTCAACGGGATCGTCGAGAACCACGCCGAGCTGCGCAGGCGTCTGATCGCCGAAGGCGAGGAGTTCAGCTCGGAGACCGACGCCGAGGTGGTCGCCCACCTGATCGCCCACCACTACGGTGGCGACCTCGCCGCCGCCACCCGCGACGCCTACGCCGAGCTGCGCGGCCACTACGCCTTCGTCGCCATGCACGCCGACGAGCCGAACCGCCTGCTCGGCGCCCGCAAGGAGTGCCCGCTGGTCGCCGGCGTCGGCGCGGGGGAGACCTTCCTCGCCTCGGCGATCCCCGCCTTCCTCGCCGACACCCGCGTCGCGGTGCCGATCGAGAACGGCGAGATCGTCGAAATCGAAGCCGACGGGGTGCGGATCACCGACACCGAGGGCAACCCGATCGAGCGCGCCTCCGAAGAGGTGACCTGGGACGCCGAAGCCGCCGAG
>DASZUH010000365.1:0-12452 GCA_035547715.1 Solirubrobacterales bacterium | reverse complement strand
CAGGGGACGTCAGTCGATCAGCCCCGCCTCGCGGAGGCGGGCGACGTCGACAGGCAGGCGGTCGAGCAGCGAGACGCGGCCGAGGCGCAGGCGCGCGAGGATCTCGACCGCGATGTCGAGACCGTGTTCGCGGGGCGCGTGGTCGATCGACCTGCCGACGTCCTTCTCGTCCTCGGCGCGCAGGTAGAGGAGGACGCCGCGGCCCTGCCGGGTGAGCTCGGCGAGCGCCGACCGGAGCCGACTCCCGCAAGGGCAGGCGGCCGAGCCGAGGGCATCACCGAGCAGGCACGCCCTATGTATATGGAGCGGGACCGGGTCGGGGTGGGCGTCGAGCTCGCCGAGGACCAGGGCCAGATGCTCGCGACCTTCGTCGTCGAGGTAGGCGACCGCCCGCCAGACCGAGCCGTCGAAGGGGATCCGCGCCTCCACCCTGGCGGAGAGCAGCCGCACCCCCACCTCGCCGATCTCCTCGACCGAGATCGTCGCCAGCCGGTTGAGTCGCGCGAAGGCGATCAGCGCGTCGAATGAGGAGGCACCCGGAGCCCCAACCTCACAGATCACCGCGGCGCCGGGCAGACGGGTGCTCTCGACCAGCCGCAGGGCCGCGTCGAACGGTGAGCCGGTTCCTTCCTCGCCGACCACCAGCGGGAAGACGCGTCCCGGGCGCTCGAACCGGACGTGCTCCGGTTCGGCGAGGGCCAACGCCCGCACGGTGGCGGCGCGCCCCGACATCGAAGACGGGCGCTGGTCTTGGGCGACCAGATCGATGCCGAGACACTCCCGCGTCCCCCGCCACGACAGTGAGCGGTCGGGCGAGATCGAATCGAGGTGGAGCTCGTCCCCCCGCGCGGCGGGCAGGGCGACGCGCAGGAGGCCGTCGCCGTTGGCGCTCATCAGCCGCACCGTCGCGGCGTCGGCGAGGGCGGCCGCGGCGACGAGGTACCCGACGGCGCCCTCGGCCGTGGGTTCCAGCATCACCACCGCCTCGCCTGCAGCGATCGCACCCGCCGCGACCTTGGCCACGGTATCCGGTCGCTGCATCGCCAACCCCGCGGCGCCCATCAGGTGTGCGTCATCCGGGCGAAGTCGACGACCTGGCGACCGACCATCTCCAGGTTGGCCGCGACCGTCGCGCCGACGACCTTGCCGTCGGCGAAGGAGGCCTCCGCCGAGTTGATCGTCACCCCCAGCGGCGTCGGCCAGCCCCGCAGGGCGTGGACCACCGAGCGCAGGCTCGCCAGCGTGGTGGTCGTCGCCTGCCAACCGTGGGCGCAGACGATCAGCCCGACCGCGCGCCCGTCGAGGTAGGGACGCTGGTCCTCCCTCAAGGCCTCGAGGTAGTCGAGCGCGTTCTTGACCAACCCGGACGTGCCGCCGTGGTAGCCGGGCGAACCGATCAGGAGGCCATCGCAACCGCGCACCGCCTCGACCAGCTCGTGCCCCTGGTGCGAGCCGAGCTCGGCCTCGGGCGCGTACATCGGCAGGTCCAGGTCGGCGGCGCCGAAGAGGCGGGTCCGGCCCCCGGCGGCCTCGACCGCGCGCAGGCCCGCGCGCAGGGCGATCTCGACGGTCGAGCCCTCCCGCATCGTTCCGCCGATGCCGACGACGAGCGGGCCGGCATCGGTGCGCGGCTCGGCCGACATGGGTCAGGCGCGCGTCCGGGGCTCGCGCGAGGCGATCACGTCGAGCTCGAGCTTGCCCGCCAGGAGCCCGGCGATGACCGTCGTGCGCAGCGGCCGCGGGGCACTGAAGAGCTCGTCGAAGACCGCCCCGAAGCCGCCGAAGTCGGCTGGATCGACGAGGTAGGCGGTCAGCTTGACCACGTTGTCGAGGGTCAGGTCGAGGTCGCCGAGGACCGCCTCGATGGTCGCGATCGTGGCTCGCGTCGAGGTCTCGATGTCGCCCTCGACCACGGCGCCGGTCTCGAGGTCGACGCCGACCCAGCCGCTGAGCAGGACGAGGTCCCCCACCTCCGCGGCGGTCCCGATCGTCATGCCGTGTGCGGCAAGCGCCCTCTCGACGCTCGGCGTGGTCGCGTGGAATCTCATCAATGCCTCCTGGTGGGTTGGGTCGGGCCTGGTGCGCCGATCGAATGGACGGTTTCCTCGCTCGCGGTGCCGAGGTAGAGCGAAGCGATGTCGGGCGCGTCGAGGAGGGTGGTCGCGGCGCCCTCGCGGGCGACCCGGCCGAGCGAGAGGACGTAGCCGCGGTCGGAGACCGAGAGCGAGTCCTGGGCGTTCTGCTCGACGATCAGGAAGGCGGCCCCGGTGCGCTCGCGGGTCGCGGCGACCGCCTCGAAGAGCTGATCGGTCATCAACGGCGAGAGGCCGGCGGAGGGCTCGTCGAGCAGCAGCATGCGGGGGTCGGGCATCAGCGCCCGCGCCATCGCCAGCATCTGTCGTTCGCCGCCCGAGAGCGAGGCCGCGGCGGCCCGCAGTTTGCGCTTCAGCTGTGGGTAGAGGTCGACCATCAGCTCGATCCGCTCGCGTCGCTCGGCCCGGCCCAGGTCGGCTCCCCCGATCCGCAGGTTCTCGGCCACCGAGAGAGTCGGGAAGACGTTGTCGCGCTGCGGCACGTAGGCGATCCGGTGCCGGGTCACGCGGGTGGCGCAGGGCAGCTCCTGGATCTCCTCACCGTCGACCAGGACGCGGCCCGAGGTGAGCCGGACGAAGCCCGCGATCGCCTTCATCAAGGTCGACTTGCCCGAGCCGTTGGGCCCGAGCACGGTGGTGATCTCGGCCGCCTCCAGGCGCAGCGAGATGCCGTTCAGGACGCGGATGTCGCCGTAGCCGCCGATCGCGTCGACCACCTCCAGCATCAGCCGACCTCGCTCCGGGTGCCGCGGTCGGCCCGCCGTTTCCCCAGGTAGGCCTCGACGACCTGCTCGTCGAGGTGGAGCTCGGACGGGGCGCAGCGCGCGATCACGCTGCCGCCGTCGAGGACCACGACCCGCTCGCAGACCTCGCTGACGAAGGCCATGTCGTGCTCGACCGTGACGATCGCGGTGCCCTTCGCCCGGACCTCCTCCAGCACCCCGACCAGGACCTTGCGCAGGGGCGGGCTGACGCCCGCGGTCGGCTCGTCGAGGAGCAGCAGCCGCGGGTCCCCGATCAACGCCGCGACCAGGTTGAGGAGCTTCTGCTGGCCGCCCGAGAGCGAGGCGGCGGGATCGTCGCGCAGTCGACGCAGCCCGACCCGCTCGAGCAGGCCGTCGGCGCGCTCGACCGCGCCCGCGAGCTCGGCCCGGCTCCGCCGCAGCCGCACCAGGCCGCCCAGCGGCGAGGCCGAGACCGGCTGGCGGGCGCCCGCGAGGACGACCTCGAGCACCGACATCCGGGCGGGCATCTGGGGCAGCTGGAAAGTACGGGCGACGCCGAGCCCGGAGAGCGTCCAGGCCGGCCGCCCGGTGACCTCGCGCCCGCCGAGGACGATCCGGCCGCGGTCCGGGCGGGCGAAGCCCGAGATGATGTTCAGCAGGGTCGTCTTGCCCGATCCGTTGGGGCCGACGACGCCGACCGACTCCGCCGGCTCGACCCCGAAGCTGACCTCGGCGACCGCGACGACGCCCGCGTAGTCCTTGCCGACCGACTCGACCTCAAGCACGGATCTTGCGCAGCCTCTCGGGCAGCAGCCCGTCGTTCTTCAGCATCAGGAAGCCGAACAGCGCGAAGCCGATCAGCATGATCCGCAGGCTCGCGGTGCGGTCGGCGGAGAGGTTGAGCGCTTCGCCGAGAAACCGCGAGGTCGAATACAGGGTCTGGATCAGCAGGGCGCCGAGGACGACCCCGTAGCTGTTGCCGATACCGCCGACGACGACCATCGTCCAGACCGTGATCGTGGTCGCCATCTCCAGCTCCGAGGTTCCGGTGTAGGCGATGTAGTGGGCGTAGAAGACACCCGCGGCCGCCGCCATCGCGCCGGAGATGATCAGGATCGCCGTGCGGACCCCGATCAGGTCGTGGCCGAGCGAGGCGGCGAGCTCCGGCTGCTCGCGCTGCAGCCGCAGGGCACGACCGAACTGGGTTCCGATCAGCCGCTGGGAGATCGCCAGGCAGACGGCCAGGATCGCGATCATCACCAGCAGACAGAGGATCAGCCGGGTTCGCTCCGGCAGCGAGGCGAAGGGGAGCGATACGCCGCCGATCCCCTGGGCGCCGCCGAAGACCGAGTCCTGGTTGAAGAGGATCACCCGGACCGCCTCGGCGATCGCCAGCGTGGCGATCCCCCAGTAGGTCCCCGGCAGGCTGCCGCTCAGGCGCCCCAGCAGCAGCGCGGCGGCGGTCGCGACGAGCACCGCCCCGAGCAGGCCGACGGTCCACGGCAGCGAAGCTTTGGTCGCCAGCCCGGCGCCATAGGCGCCGATGCCGAAGAAGAGGACGATGCCGAAGTTCGGCAGGCCGCTCACCCCCGCCTGCAGGTTGAGGCCGACGGCGACGACGGCGAAGATCGACGCCAGCACGAGCAGGTCGAGGATGTAGTTAAACACTGCGCACCCGCCTGCTGAAGAGGCCGCCCGGCCGCACCACGAGGACGAGCACGAGGACGAGGAAGACCGCCGCCGACTCGAGGCTGACCGGCAGCTGCACCGAGGTCCCGAACGGCGAGCCAAAGTTGAACCCGATCGCCGCCTGCTCGACGAAGGTGACGAAGAGGGCGCCGCCGATCGCGCCGGTCAGGCTGGTCAGGCCGCCGACGATCGCCGCGGCGAAGGCGGGCAGAAGGTAGTTGCCGACGATGGTGACGTCGAGGCCGCCGGTGAGGGCGATGATCACCCCGGCCAGCGCCGCCAGCGCCCCGGCGACGAACCAGCCGCCGTCGGCGATCCGCCCGGTGCGCAGCCCCGAGGCCTCGGCCAGCTCGGGGTTGGAGGCGACCGCGCGGATGCGGCGGCCGAACGGCGTCCACAGCATCACCAGGTAGAGCGAGAGGGCGATCGCCGCGATCACCACCAGGCGGATCTGCAGCGGCGAGACCCGCACCCCGAGCACCTCGGTGCCGATTTCCAGCGGCAGTTCGAAGCTGCGCGGCGAGGATCCCTCGCAGAAGCGGACGAACGCTTCCAGCGTCGTCGCCAGGGCGAAGGTGCCGATCATCGCGATGACCGGGTCGATCTTCAGCAGCCTGGCGATGATGGTGCGCCGCATCAGCACCGCCAGGCCGCCGACCGCGAGCATCGCGACGATCGCGGCGAGATAGATCGGGGCGTGCGTCGCCGACCAGACCCAGTAGGTGATCACCCCACCGAACGTGGCGAACTCGATGTGCGCGACGTTGAACGCCCCGCTCAGCGAGTAGGTGAGGTTGAACCCGACCGCGATCAGGGCGAGTGGCATCGCCGCGATCACGGTGTTGACCAGGACGGTCGGCAACGCGCCACCCATCTTGGGTCAGCTTTCCCCGTTGATGATCTTCACCGTCTTGGTTTCGCCATTCTGGGCTTCGACCAGGGCGAAGGCGACCGTCGCCCGCTGTCCGTCGGAGTCGAAGGTGACGAGGCCGGTGGCCCCTTCGTGTTCGATCCCCTCGAGCGCCTTGGCCACCGCCGTCGGTTCGGTGGTGCCGGCGATTTCGACCGCTTCGGCGTACGTCTTCACCGCGTCGTAGGCGTAGGCGTCGAACGGGGCGGTCGGCTCTTCGCCGAACTTCTTTTCGTAGTTGGCGGTGAACTTCTTGCCTTCCGCGCCGGCGATCGCCTGGTCGATGCCGATCTGGCCGTTGGTCGAGACCGGGTCGGCTTCGGCGATGTCGGCGGAGAGGTAGATGCCGTACCAGGGGGTTTCGCTCAACCCCATTTCGTAGGCGTCTTTGTTGATCGTCGCCGCGTCGGCGCCGTAGGAGGCGTAGACGTAGGCGTCAGGTTCGCTTTCGGCCATCCGGTTCAGCTCGGTCCGATAGTCGCTCTGGCCTTCCTGGTAGAGCACGCTGCTGGACACGGACCCACCGAGTTCCTTCATCGTCGATTCGAGGCCCTTGGCGATGTAGCGACCGTAGCTGTTGTTCGGGGCCAGGACGGCGATCTTTTCGAGGCCTTTTTCCTGCAGGTCTTCGGCCGCGAGTTTCGCGGTGACGGTGTCGAGCGCGGCGATGCCGAACTCGAGCGGGCCCATGTCCCGAAGTTCCGGAGCCGAGGACGGGGTGATGAAGAGGACCTTGTGCTTGGTCAGGTACTGGCCGACCGGCAGCGAGACGCTGGACCCGTACTCGCCGAAGGTGACTGGCACCTTGTCGATGTTGACCAGCTTGCTCGCCGCTTCCAGGGCCGGCTGAACTTCGCCTTGGGAGTCTTCGGCGATCACTTCCAGCGGCTGTCCGTCGATGCCGCCTTCGGCGTTGACTTCTTCGGCCGCCAGTTCGATCGCCTGCAGGCCTTCCTTGCCCGCGGCTGCGATCGCCCCGCTCAGCGGCAGGATCACACCCATCTTCACGGGCGCGCCCGAGGGCGCTTCGGCGGTCGATTCGGAGGCGGCGGTTTCGGTTTCCGACGCGGCCGCTCCGGTGGTGCTGCTCGACGAGCTGCCGGAACTCGAACCGCCACAGGCTGCGAGTGCGAGCGCAGCGACCAACAGCAGCAACGCCGCGGTCGCGAGACGGGCCAGGCGGTCCCTGGGTCCGACTTCGTTTCTCATCCTCATTCTTCCTTCTTTCTCAGGGTCGGTGACCCGTCGGGGCTGATCAGGACCGGGCCACCGTCGACGCGGTCCGTGGGTTGTTCGGGATGGGCGGCAGCTTCATCAGGTCGCGCAGCGACCCCTCCGGGTAGCCGTCGCGCAACAGCCCCCTGCGCTGTAGCTCCGGGGTGACCCCGCGAGCGAACTCCTCGAAAGCGGTCGGCACCGTGGTCGGGGTGACGATGAACCCGTCGCATGCGTCGGCGCCGAAGATCTCCTCCATCTGGTCGGCGACTTCGGCGGCGGTGCCGACCAGCTGGGGCGTCAGCTCGTTGGTGGCGAACTGCTGCGCCGCTTCGCGCAGGTTCAGCCCCCGCTCCTCGGCGCCGCGGAGGATCTGCTCGAAGGAGCCGCGGGTGCCCCCCTCGGAGGGCACGTCGGGCACCGGGCCGTCGAGGTCGTAGCCGGAGAAGTCGATGCCGGTGTGGACCGAGATCGTCGCGATCGCCACCTCCGGGTCGACCAGGGACTCGAGGTACTTCTGCTTCTCCACCGCGATCTCCCGGGTCTCGCCGACGATCGGCTGGACCGCCGGGAAGACCCGCACGCTGTCGGGATCGCGGCCGATCGCCGTGGCGCGCCGGCGGATGTCCTCGCGGAACGCCCTGATCGACGGGATGTCGCGCTGCAGGGTGAAGATCACCTCGGCCCAGCGCGCGGCGAATTCGCGGCCGCGCTCGGAGCTGCCGGCCTGCATCAGCACCGGCCGTTCCTGGGGCGAACGCGGCAGCGTGAGCGGGCCGCGGACCCGGCGGAAGGATCCGTCGTGGTCGACGTAATGGACCCGGTCGGGGTCGGCGAAGCGACCGCTCTCGCGATCGAGCATGAGCGCCCCCTCCTCCCAGGAGTGCCAGAGGCCTTCGCAGGCTTCCAGCACCTCGTCGGCGAGGTCGTAGCGCTGGTCCCGCGGCGGCAGCTCGACGTCGCCGAAGTTGCGCGCCTCGGTCGGCACCGCCGAGGTGACGATGTTCCATGCCGCCCGGCCGGCGGAGAGATGGTCGAGGGTCGCCATCGCGCGGGCGATATGGAAGGGCGGCAGGTAGGTGGTGGAGATCGTCGCCGCGAGCCCGAGGTGCCGGCTCGCCATCGCCATGCAGGCGAGGGTCAGCATCGGTTCGAGCTGCATCGATCCCTGCCCACCGAAGGCGAGCGTGGTCTCGTAGCTGCCCTGGTACCAGTCCGGGATCGCCTGGGTGTCGGGCATGAAGGCGAGGTCGAAGCACCCCTCCTCCAACGTCCGTGCCAGCCCCTGGTAGAAGGACGCGTCGAGGAAATCGGTTCTCCCCAGCGGATGTCGCCAACCGCCGGCGTTGTGCGCGACGGGCAGGTAGACGAACCCGACAAGGCTCATCTGGTCAGGCATTCATGGCCCCCTCATGGTTGTGTTGGTCCGATCCGTTGCCCGGCCCCTCGAATTGCGCCAGCAGGTCCTCGGCCTCGGCCCGGTAGCGGGCGACCGCGGCGAGCTTGACCTCCTCGTAGCCGCGGACCGCGTCGGGCAGCCCGGCGATCCGCACCGCGAGCTCGTGGTTGCGGGCGTCGAGCCGCGGCAGCAGGCGCTCGACGAAGCCGAGGTACTCGGCGGGCAGTTCCCGCTCGACCCGGCGCACGCGGGCGCGACCGAAGGGGTCGAGGACGGTGCCGCGAATTCGGCGCAGCGGTGGCAGGAGGCGCAGGGTCGAGGCGAGCGCGGGCCCGACCTCGATCTTCCGCTTCATCCCCAGGGCGCGGAGCATCGGCGGGTGGAGGTGGAGGGTCAGATCGACGCCCGACCCGTACTCGGCCGCGACCCGCGCCCGCGCCGCCGACCCGACGAGGAGGCGGGCCACCTCGTACTCGTCCTTGTAGGCCATCAGCTTGTAGAGGTTGCGCGCCACCGCCGCGGCGAGCTCCTCCTGCCCCGGCAGCGTCGCCTCCTCGGTCGCGCGCACGCGGGCGACCGCGGCGACGTAGCGCTCCGCATAGGCGCGGCTCTGGTAGGCGACCAGCTCCGGGACGCGGATCCGCAGCAGGCGCTCGAGCTCGCCGCCGGGCACCGCGCCGACACTTGCGAGGAGCTTCTCGTCCGCGGCGGAGGGAGTCTCCTCGACGCCCGCCGCGGCGGCCTCCTCCAGTTCGCGCTCCAGCCCGGCCCGATCGGCGACCGCCTGGCGGCCGCGCAGGAAGGCCTGCTTGTTCGTCTCGACCGCGACCCCGTTCAGCTCGATCGCCCGCTCGATCGCCGCCGAGGAGATCGGCAGGAGGCCGGCCTGGAAGGCGCTGCCGGCGAGGAGGAGGTTGGCGGACTGGGGCGAGCCGACCGTCCGCTCGGCGATCGCCTCGGCGTCGAGCTGGAGCGGCTCGCCGGCGGTCGCCTCGGCTATCGTCGCGACGAGCGGATCGAGCGGCGGGAAGACCACGTCCGGGTGGGACACCATCTCGCCGGTCGGGGTCTGCGCGGTCGAGACCACGGCCCTCGTCGTCCGCGGCGAGGCGGCGGCGAGGTTGCGCGGTTCGGCGGCGACGATCGCGTCGCACCCGAGGTACAGCGAGCAGGAGCCGCTGCCGATCTTGTTCGCGCCGCCCTCGCCGCGGGCGCCGATCCGCAGGTCGGAGACGACCGGGCCCGCCTTCTGGGCGAGGCCCGTCTGGTCGAGGCCGCGCACCTCGCGGCCGTCGAGGAAGGCTGCGGTGGCGAGGATCTGGGCGACGGTGACGACCCCGGTGCCGCCGACGCCGCAGAGGCGGATCGCGGTCTCCCCATGCGCCTCCCGAACCACCGGTGCCGGCAGCCGCTCGGCTTCGAGCGGCGCCGGCAACCGGGGGTCGGAGGAGGTCCGGGAGGCCTCCTGGGGGAGCAGGAAGGTCGCGAAGGCGGGGCAGTCGCCCTGCAGGCAGGAGTAGTCGGTGTTGCAGGAGCCCTGGTCGACTTCGGTCTTCGTCCCGAACTCGGTCTGGACCGGGACCAGCGAGAGGCAATTGGACTTCTGGCCGCAGTCGCCGCAGCCCTCGCACACCCGTTGGTCGATCACCACCCGTCGCTCCGCCGGCGGCGCGGTCGCCCGCTTGCGCTTGCGGCGCTTCTCGGCGGCGCACTCCTGGTCATGGATCAGGACCGTGACCCCGTCGATCGCCGCCAGCTCCTTCTGGACCGCGACGATGTCCTCGCGCGGGCGCAGCCGGGCGATCGGCGCCAGGTCGACCCCGCGGTAGCGGTGCCGGTCCTCGGTCGTGACGACGATCCGCTTGACGCCCTCGGCCTGCAGTTGCCGGGTGATCGCCGCGACGTCGCCGGCCCCGACCACGGGCTGGCCGCCGGTCATCGCGACGGCGGAATTGTAGAGCAGCTTATAGGTGATGTTCGTCCCCGCCGCCACCGCGGCGCGGATCGCCAGGCTGCCGGAGTGGGCGTAGGTCCCGTCGCCGATGTTCTGGACGATGTGGCGGCGCTCGGTGAACGGGGCGAGGCCGATCCACTGCGCCCCCTCGCCGCCCATCTGGGTCATCCCGAGGACGTCGCCGACCCGGTCCGGGTCCATCATCGCGACCATGCCGTGGCAGCCGATCCCGGCTCCGACCAGGGTGCCGTCGGGGACCTTGGTCGAGGTGCTGTGGGGGCAGCCGGAGCAGAAGTAGGGCGGCCGCCTCGCCGCCGGCGGTCGCACCGGGGTCCGGGCCGCGTCGGCCAGCGCCGCCAGGCGGGCGCGGGCGGGTGGATGATCGACCCGCTCGAGCACCCAGGGCGCCAGCACCTTGGCGATCTGGTCGGCGTCGATCTCCCCGTGGGCGGGGAGATCGTCTGCCGCGCGCAGCCGTGGCGCACCGGTGCGGCCGTACAACGACTCGGTCATCGCGGTGCGCAGGAACGGGCCCTTGTCCTCGATCACGAACAGCTCGTCGAGGCCGTCGGCGAATTCGGCCACGGTCGCGTCGGAGAGCGGCCAGGGCATGCCGACCTTGAGCAGTCGGACGCCGAGGTGGTCGAGCATCTCTTCGTCCAGCCGAAGGTCGACGAGCGCCTGGCGGAGCTCGGCGTAGGCGCGGCCGCCCGCCGCGATCCCGAGCCGGTCGTCGCGGCCGTGGCGGACGATCCGGTTGAGCAGGTTGGCGCGACCGAACTCGGCGGCGAACGGCAGGCGCTGCTCCAGAAGCGTGCGCTCGAGCGGGACCGTGGTCGGCGGCGAGAGATCGCCGGAGGGCGGGCGGCGGCGCAGGTTGAACGGCGCGGGGTCGACAGTGACGAAATCGAGCCGGTCGAGGTCGAGGTCGACGGTGCCGTTGCCGTCGAGCACGTCGGTGGCGAGCTTGAGCGCGACCCAGGTACCCGCCGCGCGGGACATCTCGACCGCGAAGGCGGCGAGGTCGAGGACGTCCTGCACATCGGCCGGCATCAGGACCGGGACCGAGGCGGCGCGCAGGGCCCGCTCGGAGGAGCTCGGCAGGCTCGAGGACTTCGCCGTCCCATCGTCGCCGACGAAGGCGACGACGCCGCCGCGCGGATGGGTGCCGGCCAGGTTGCCGTGCCGGATCGGGTCGAGCGCGCGGTCGAGCCCGGGCGCCTTGCCGTACCAGTAGCCGGTCACCCCTTCGACCGTGGCCTCGACCGCGTCGATCAGCTGCGTCCCCTGCACCGCGGTCGCCGCCAGCTCCTCGTTCAGGCCGGGCTGGTGGACGACGCCCTCCTGCTCGAGCAGCCGGCGCCGGCGATGCAGCTCGAGGTCGAGGCCCGCAAGCGGGGAACCGGGATAGCCGGAGACGTAAGCAGCGGTATTGCGCCCTGCCGCCCGATCGCGCCGGCGCTGGTCGAGCGGCGCCCGGGCGACCGCCTGCAGGCCGGTGAGCAGGCCGTGACCCGTCGTCGCGCCGTAGCGATCCTCGAGGTGCCAGTCGTGAAGGGGTCTGTGCTCGGTCAAAGCGGCGGGAGTTCGGCAACCGGGCCGGAAGCGGGTGCCTCCTAACCGGTTAATGATTTACCTACACGACATTAACCAGATTGTTGCGAGGCTGTCAAGGGCAACAATGTGATTGAACCACTTCCTCGGCTTCTGGTCGGCTATGGCGTTCGATACTCTGCCGCCGATGAGAAAATGCGCACGACAGTTGTCGGCTCATGGAGCCGACGTGCAGCTTGGTTGAAAGGGAAACGGTGGCCCTCGAGTCAGGAACGGCCGGTCAGGGCGCCCATGAGGCTGACGACGACGCGGCCAACCGCATCGAGCTCGGCGCCAACATCCGCTCTCTGCGTACCGACGCCGAGATGACCATCAACACGCTGGCCCAGGGCGCGGGGGTGTCGCCCTCGCTGGTCTCCCAGGTCGAGCGCGGGGTCGCCGAGCCCTCGCTGGCCTCGCTGCGCCGGATCGCCAAGGTCCTTGACGTGCCGGTGGCGGCTCTCTTCGGCGGCGGCGAGAGCGGCGCCTCGGACAGCTTCAACCGACGCGGTGAACGACTCGTCGTCCGCGCCGACTCGCGCAAGCTGCTCAAGGGGCCCGACTCGGAGATGACCTACGAACTGATGGTCCCCGACGTATCGACCCGCAAAGTCGAGATCGTCCGCTTCGAGTTCCCGCCCCACTCCCGCATCCCCGACGAGCCGGCGCGGCACGTCGGCGAAGAGTCGACGATCGTCGTCGACGGCGAGATCTACGCCTTCCACGACGGCGAGCAGTTCGTCCTGGGCGCCGGCGACACGATCACCTGGGACTCCAACTTCGAGCACTGGATCGAGAACCGCTCCGACTCACCGGCGACGGTCGTCTCGGTGATCTCCCCGCCGACCTTCTGAGACTCTGCCGCGGCCCCGCC
>DASZUH010000364.1:0-3892 GCA_035547715.1 Solirubrobacterales bacterium | reverse complement strand
CCCACGGACCCGGCCATCTCGGTGGCGGCCTCAACCTGCCCGGTCGCCAACGAGATGGCCGGGCGCAACTCGGACGGCCGCCCCGCGGGCTTCGGGCGCCAGTTTGACCCGCCTCGAGGCGGATCGGCTACTCGTCGTCGGAGTCGTCGCCGTCCGCGTCGGCCGCGTCGTCGCCGGCGCGGCGGATGACGATCTGGTCGGCTTCGATCCGCACGGTGACGTCGCGGTTGCCGGCCCAGTTCTCGACGTAGACGGGGTTGTCTTTGACCGAGGGGTCGAGCCAGAGACCGTAGCCGTCGGTTTCGCCGTGGTCGAAGGTCGCCTCGTACTCTTTGCGGCGGCCGCGACCGCCGCGGCGGCCGCGACGACGGCGGCGTTTGGGTCGGCCGCCGGCGCCCTCGCCCTCCTCTTCCTCCTCACCCTCCTCCTCGGACTCGGCCTCTTCGGCCTCCTCCTCGGCGGTGGCGGCTTCGATCTCCGCTTCGATCTCGTCGCGCAGGTCGATGTCGCTCGAACCCGCGTTCTCGTCGTCCGGCGAGAGTTCGTACTGCTTGCGGAACTCGCGCAGCTCCGTCGCGGTGATTTCGAGTTGGTGGGCGATCCAGGCGTCCGTGCGGCCTTGGTGGACCCAGGCGCGGATCTGATTCAGCTGTGGCTTCAAAGAGCGTCGTGGCATCGGCGCGCGAGTCTATTGAAAGCGGACGCCGGGGCGTCTGCCGAGCTAGGAGATGAGGATCGAGAGCGCCTCGAACATCGCGATCGCGACCACCACCACGGTCACCGTGAGGCAGAGCGCCAGCACGCTGAAGCGGACCGTGCCCGACTGCTGGGTGCGCTCGATGCGGCGGGCGCGGGAGCGGTTCGCGGCGCGCCGGCGAAGCTGCTCGCGGCGGCGGCGCTCGAGTGAAGTCTCCTGCTCGAAGGCGTCCTCGAACTGGGAGATGCTCTGTCGCATTCTCATAACGGGGTGCCCCGAAGGGCCGCGAGGACCGTAGCAAAGGATCTTGCAAGGCTCACGCTTCGCTCACAGTGAGCCGATTCTCGAAGCGGCTCAACACGCATTCCAAAGCCCTTTTCCGCGTTTCGCCGCGCTTCGCTCAATTCTTTCGAACCGGGGCGCGAAACGGTCGTTTGGATGGAAGGTGAGCGTGCGGGCGAGCCCGCGGCGGAGCAGCTCGACCTCGAGGAACCGGTCGCCGACGAAGGCGTAGGCGAGCAATCTCCCGTAGGCGTCGCGAGGTTCGACACCCACCAGCAGCCTCACCCGCCTCCCTTCGGAGAAGCGATGCTCGAAGGACGACGCCTGCGGGCCGTAGCACTGGACCGGCGTGTCGGGCTTGACCGTCTCCGGCGTGTCGACCCCGATCAGGCGGACGGTCTCGACCTCACCGTCGTCGAGGCGGACTTCGAGCGTATCTCCGTCGACCGCCCGGACGACCCGGCCGGCGAGGCGCTCGGAAGCCTCCGGGCCGGAGCGATGCTGCTGGAGCTGCCAGGGACGCAGGAGGACCACCGCAACGACGACAAGCAGTGCGAGGCTCCCGCGTCCCTTCATCCCCTCCCAAGTCGGGAGGGGCCACCGATTCGCCCCCCTTACGGGGTGCGGCGCACGTTGGCGAGCAGGCTTTCCTTGATCTGCTCGATGATCGCCAGCGCCTCGGTGCGCTCGCGCTGCCAGACGTTGCGGCCGAAGATGACGCCGCTGCCGCCGGCCGCCATCACCTCGGAGGTGTTGCGCAGCACGACCTCGTCGTCGGCCTTGGAGCCGCCGGAGAGGACGACCAGCGCCCGGCCCGCCGACTCGACGCACTGGCGGATCGCCTCCTGCTGGTCGATCTCGAGTTCGTTGTAGGGCGCCGGGGCGTCCTTGTCCTTCTCGGGGTCGATCTTCGGCATGTTGAGCTTGACGATGTCGGCGCCCATCTCCATCGCCATGCGGGCGGCGTAGTCGATCGCGTAGAAGGAATTCTGGCCGCCCTTGGCCTCGACCGCTTCGCCGCGCGGGTAGGACCAGACGACCAGCGGCATGCCGAAGCGGTCGCATTCCTCGCGCACTTCGCGCAGTTGAGCGAGGTCCTCGTCCTGGCGCGGCGAGCCGACGTAGAGCGTGTAGCCGATCGCGTCGGCGCCGAGGCGGACGCCGTCTTCGACGCTCGAGTTGCAGGACGAGAAGGCCTGGGCCGAGCTCGGCAGATCGGTCTTGCCGTTGACCTTGAGGATCAGCGGCACCTTGCCCGCGTAGTCGGGGTAGTACTTCTCGGCCATGCCGATCTGGCAGGCGAGCGCCGAGTAGCCGGCCTCGGCGGCGAGGCCGAACTGGTAGTCGGGATCCTTGGAGGCGGGGTTGGGGAAGAAGTCCCGCGGTCCGTGCTCGATGCCCTGGTCGATCGGCAGCAGCATCAACGTGCCGTTACCCGGACCGAACTCATACAGAAGGCGGTAAAGACGGGCGCGTTTGCCGGCCGGAAGCGTCGCGAGCAGCGATTTTTGCTCGGTCAGGCTCTTCAACTCCACTGTGTTTCCTCCTCGAATAAGGGTGGAAGGCCAGTATGGCAGCGGAAACGACCATGGGGAGCGCGGGCGCCGGGTATCCTCGGTGTACTTATGAGCGAGACTGAGCTCAGCGTCATCTGCAAGAACTGCGGTTCGGAGGTCAGTCCGTATGTGACCGAGTGCCCGTATTGCGGCGCGAGGCTGCGCAAGCGGGCGCCGAAACTGGAGCGACGCGGCGACCTGCTCGAGGCCCAGCGGCCGAAGCGTCGCCGCCGGCCACGG
The DNA here is from genome assembly GCA_035547715.1 of Solirubrobacterales bacterium. Lineage (GTDB taxonomy): Bacteria > Actinomycetota > Thermoleophilia > Solirubrobacterales > 70-9 > VAYN01. The sequence continues at coordinate 1,117 of DASZUH010000364.1, read as the reverse complement.
CTGCGCCGGCCGGGCCGGCCGCGCGCCCCGATCAGCTTCTCCCGCCACGCCGACCGGCCCTACGCGACGATCGGGATCATCCTCGCCTCGGCGATCCTGCTGCTGGTCCAGAAGGCGACCGGCAATCCGCTCTCCACCTTCGGCGGCCTGATCGTGCCGATCGGCGACCAGTGGTGGCGCTACCTGACCGCGCCCTTCGCCTACGTCGACGTCGGCTATCTCTTCGTCGTCGCCGTCGGGCTGGCGATCTTCGCCACCGGGGTCGAGCGCCGGCTCGGCAGCTGGCCGACCGCGCTGCTGCTGCTCGCCTGCGGGGCGCTCGGCGTCCTCGCCGCGGGTGGGATCGCCTCCGCCAAGGGCGAAATCACGGTGATCGCGGGCGGCAACGGGATGGCGCTCGGCGCCGTCGCCGCCTGGTTCGCGATCCGCCGGGCCGAGTCCCACGGGGCGATCGACGAGGAGTACGACATGATCGGCGTCGGCGTCGCCGCCGCGGTCCTGATCGCGCTGCCGCTCTTCGCCCCGACCGCGAACTTCTTCGCCTGCCTGGTCGGCGGCGCGGTCGGCGGGCTCGCCGGGCTGGCGGCGACGACCCTCCACCACAAGGAATAGGCGAGCCGACGATCGTCGGCGCCGGCTGGATGGTTGATTCCGGGGCTGGGCGTCGGGCCTGGGGCCTGAGGTTCGGGGGCGCTGCGGCCCGGGACGTGGGGGTTCCGTGGGGAAGCGGGCACAGGACGGGAGGAAGTGCGGACTTCCGTGATGGTTCTGCCAGGAACGTCACGGGTCCACATCAGGCGGAGGACGTCCGTGCAGTTGTGCCCCCTATGGGCGGTACAAGTGCACGGACGTCGTGGCGGTGATGTGGAGGTGAGACGGGATCGTGACGTTCCATGGGCCTTCGTCACGGGCCACGCGCCGACGCCCTCCGGGCGGGCCGTCAGCCGGCGACGGGCGGGCTTCCGGCAAGGCGTCACGGGGAGGGGAGGAACTCCACGCTCCCGTCACCCTTCTGCCGGGTTCGTCACGGCTCCTCATGCCTTCGGTCACCTCCGCCGGGGGTCTGGACGAACCTGTTGCCTTTGGTCGCCCTGTGGGCTACCAAAGGCGACAGGTT
>DASZUH010000363.1:0-3787 GCA_035547715.1 Solirubrobacterales bacterium | reverse complement strand
GCAGCCCGCGGCGGCGACCAGGCGCTCGCCCTGGAGCTCCCAGGCGATGTGGTAGAAGCCTTTGCCCTCCTCGCCGAGGATCGAATCGGCCGGGACGCGGACGTCTTCGAAGGCCAGTTCGCCGGTGTCGGAGGCGTGCATCCCCATCTTCTCCAGCTCCGCCGAGACGCTGAACCCGGGCACGCGGTTGCCCTCCTCGTCTTTGAGGTCGATGACGAAAAGGGTGATGCCGGCGTGGCGCTCCTCCGGGTTCGTCTTGCAGACGAGGACGATGAAGTCGGCGCGGGTGCCGTTGGTGATGAACGTCTTCGAGCCGTTGATGACAAATTCGTCACCGTCTCGTATGGCGGTCGTGCGGATTCCGGCGACGTCGGACCCGGCGCCCGGCTCCGTGATCCCCAACGCCCCCACCTTTTCGCCCTTCAGCCCCGGTTCGAGGTAGCGCTTTTTCTGCTCCTCGGTGCCGAGCAGGTGGATCGGCGGCAGCACCATGTCGGACTGGACGGCGAAGGCCATGTTGGTCCCGCCGGAGCCCGAGTAGCTCATGCACTCGGCCCGCACCAGCGAGTAGAAGTAATCGCCGCCCTGGCCGCCGTACTCCTCGGGGAAGCAGAGGCCGAGGAAGCCGAGCTCCCCGGCCCGTTCCATCGCCGCGGTCGGCCAGTAGGTCTCCTCCCACTCGTTGCGGTGGGGGTAGAGCTCATTTTTCACCCAGGCCTGCATCGACTCACGCAGGTCTTCGTGCTCCTGGCCGAAGATGAAGTGCTTGCGCCCGGCCTCGTGGTCGGGCTTGATGACGCTTGAGCCGTCAGGGGTCGCGGTCGCCACGGTTCTCTCCTCTGGTCGGTTGACCGGGGCGCTCCCGTGCCCGCCCCGAAGGCGAGTGGACAGTAGCACTTCCTACTTTCGACGAAGTGAAGGCGGCGGGAAGGCCGACGGGGCGCCTATCCTGGGACGCATGGTCCGCGTCCGTCGTCTCGGCCTCCTCGCCGCGCTCGCGCTGCTCGCGGTCCTCGCCGCGCTGCCCGCCGCCGCGAGCTCGCACAAGGGCCGCCCGACCTGCGACGGAAAGCGGGCGACGATCGTCGGCACCGCCGGCAACGACGACATCACCGGCACCAAGGCGGGCGACGTGATCGTCACCGGCCCCGGCAACGACGTCATCCACGGCCTCGGCGGCAACGACACGATCTGCTCGGGCGGAGGAGCCGACCGCGTCTTCGGCGGCAAGGGCAGCGACCGGATCTTCGCCGAAGGCGGCAACGACCGCGTCAAGGGCGAAACCGGCAACGAGTACATCGACGGCGGCGCCGGGGACGACCACCTCGACGAGAACGCGGGCGACGGGACGATCAAGGGCGGCGCCGGCAACGACACGATCACCGGCGAACGCGGCATCGACACGCTCGAAGGCGGCCCCGGCAACGATCGCATCACCGGTGGCATCGGCTTCGACACCCTGCGCGGCGATGGCGGCAACGACACGATCCTGCCCGAAAAGGGTCACGACACGGTCGACGGCGGACCTGGTTCGGACACGGTCGACTACTCGACCGAACCGGCCGGCGTGGTCGTCGACCTGGCCAAGGGGGCGAGCCTCCGGTCGGCCGGCCACGACTCGCTGAACCAGGTCGAGAACGTCACCGGCTCGCGCTTCGCCGACAAGCTGATCGGCGACGCCGGCGACAACGTCCTGATCGGCGGTCCGGGCCAGGACAAGCTGATCGGCGGCGGCGGCCACGACACGCTGAAGCAGTAAGTAGAACTTCCTACTTTCGATAAAGCGCTATCGTTCCCGACCGCATGGGTGCCGGGAGCTTCGACAAGGTCCTCTACGAGGTCTCAGGCGGGGTCGCGACCGTGACCCTGAACGACCCCGAGAAGCGCAACATGCTCTCCGGCGGGATGCTCTCCGAGGTCGTCGCGGCGATGGAAATGGCGCGCGACTCCGACGAGGTCCGGGCGGTCGTCCTCACCGGCGCCGGCGACAAGGTCTTCTGCGCGGGCGCCGACCTCGGCGGCTTCTCCGCCGACGCCTCTCTGATCGAGAAGCACTACGCCTCCGACCTCTTCCTCGAATTCTTCCGGCTGATGCCGCGGCTCGGTAAGCCCTCGCTCTGCGCGGCCAACGGGCACGTGCTCGCCGGCGGCCTCGGCCTCGCCCTGTCCTGCGACCTCGTGATCGCCAAGGAGGGCGCCACCTTCGGCACGCCGGAGATCAACGTCGGCGCCTTCCCCTACATGATCATGGCGCTGATCTACCGCGACGTCCCGCGCAAGAAGGTCAACGAGATGATGCTGCTCGGCGACCGGATGGGCGCCGCGGAGGCGGTCACCTTCGGCCTCGCCAACAAGGCCGTCCCGGCCGCGGACTTCGACGCCGCCGTCGCCGACTGGGCGGGTCGGCTCGCCTCGAAGAGCCCGCTGCTGATGCGACTCGGCCACGACGCGATGTACCGGCAGTCCGACATGGCGGTCGACGACGCGCTCGAGTTCCTGCGCTCCCAGCTCTCGCTGACCTTCACCACCGAGGACCTGCGCGAGGGTGTCGCCGCCTTCTTCGAGAAACGCGAGCCGAGGTGGGAGGGACGCTGATGGCGGCCGACCCGACCGACAGGCAACATCTGCTCCCCGGCACCGCGCCGCTCACCGAGCTCAACGAGCAGCTCCACGAGCGCCGCGCCGCGGCGCGGCGCGGCGGCGGCGAGGAGAAGATCGCCAGGCAGCACGAGCGCGGCAAGCTGACCGCCCGCGAGCGCATCGACCTGCTGGTCGACGAGGGCACCTTCGTCGAGCTCGGCCTCCACGGCCGCCCGCACTTCGCCCAGCGCGCGATGGACAACGTCGAGGCGCCCGCCGATGGCGTCGTCACCGGCTGGGGCGATGTCGACGGCCGTCCCTGCTGCATCGCCGCCTACGACTTCACCGTGATGGCCGGCTCGATGGGGATGACCGGAGAGCTCAAGGTCGGCCGCCTGCGCGAGATCGCGCTGCAGAAGCGGATGCCCTTCGTCTGGCTGCTCGACTCGGCCGGCGCCCGCATCCAGGAGGCGGCGGGCTCGCTCTTCGCCGGCTCCGGCTCGCTCTTCCGCGAGGAGGTCGAAATGTCGGGCGTCGTGCCGATGGTGGCGGCGATGATGGGCCCCTGCGCGGCGGGCACCGCCGACATCCCGGCGCTCGCGGACTTCGTCCCGATGGTCGCCGGCCAGGGCGCGATGGCGCTCGCCGGCCCGCACCTGGTCAAGGCGGTGACCGGCGAGGAGATCTCGATGGAGGAGCTCGGCGGCGCCCGCGTCCACACCCGCGTCAGCGGCGTCGGCGACCTCGAAGTGAAGGACGACGAGGAGTGCATCGCCGCGATCAAGACCTACCTCTCGTTCTTCCCCCCGAACTGGGAAGAGCAGCCGCCGATCGCCGCGGAGGGCGATCCCGCCGACCGGATGTCGGAGAAGCTGCTCGAAATCGTCCCCGACTCGTCGCGCAAGCCGTACGACATGTACGAGGTGATCGCCGAGATCGTCGACGATGGCCTCTACTTCGACCTCAAGCCCAAGTTCGCCAAGAGCGTGATCACCTGCCTCGCGCGCTTCGCCGGCCGGCCGGTCGGGATCGTCGCCAACCAGCCCAGGCACCTGGCCGGCGTGCTCGACAACGACTCCGCCGACAAGGCCGCCCGCTTCATCAACCTCTGCGACGCCTTCAACATCCCGCTCGTCTTCCTCCAGGACGTGCCCGGCTTCATGGTCGGCTCGAAGGTCGAGCACGCCGGGATCATCCGCCACGGCGC
>DASZUH010000362.1:0-5113 GCA_035547715.1 Solirubrobacterales bacterium | reverse complement strand
CTCGAGGAAGTAGAAGAAGAGGACGAGCGCGGTGGCGCAGTGGGTGGCGACGAGGAAGGCGAGGAAGTAGTCGTCGTTCTGGTGGATGTTCCAGCCGAAGAGGCCGGGGATGATCACGCCGTGGCCGAGGCTCGAGACCGGGAAGGGCTCGGCGATGCCCTGGGTGAGGCCGAGGATCAACGCCTGGAGGTAGGAGATCGGGTGCATCGCGGCGATCTTCAGGCGCCGTGATTAACGTCAGATGAGAGCGGGATGACGAGCCAGACGTCGGCGCCCCCCGCGGACCGGTTGGCGGCGTGGGCGGCGCCGCCGTGGGCGGCGGCCACGGTGGCGACGATCGCGAGGCCGAGGCCGCTGCCGCCTTCGCGCGCGCCGGGCGCCCGGGTGAAGCGCTCGAAGGCGTGCTCGATGAAGTCGGGCGGGAAGCCCGGGCCCGAGTCGGTGACGTGGATCTCGACCGCGTCGCCGGCGCGTCGCCCGGCCAAGGTGATCGTCCCGGCGCCGTGACGGAGCGCGTTGTCGACGAGGGTGCCGACCGCCTGGTCGAGCCGCAGGAGATCGCCGCGCAGCTCCAGCTCCCCGCCCGCGCCGATCTCGATCCCCCGCCCCGCTTCGGCGGCGCGGCGGGCGAAGCGGCGCTCGACCGGCTCGAACACCTCGTCGAGGCGCAGCGGCCCGGGCCGCAGCGGCAGCTCGCCGCCTTCGGTCTGGGCGATCGTCAGCAGGTCCTCGGAGAGCTGCGTCAGGCGATCGGTCTCCTCGGCGGCGGAGGCGAGCGCCGCGCGCAGCTCCTCGGGCGTGCGCTGCTGGGCGAGCGCCAGGTCGAGCTCGGCACGGAGGATCGCCAGCGGCGTGCGCAGCTCGTGACCGGCGTCGGCGACGAAGGCGCGTTCGCGGGCCATCGCGTCGCCGATCCGGGCGAGCATCTCGTTCAGCGTGTCCCCCAGCCGCGCGACCTCGTCGCGGGTGTCGGGAACGGGAAGGCGCTCCTCCGGCGCGGCGGTCGAGATCTCGGCGGCGCGGGCGCGCATCGCCTCGACCGGGCGGAGCGCGGCGGCGGCGAGGAAGTAGGCTGCGATCGAGGCGAGGATCAGCGCCGCCGGCAGGCCGACGAGGAGCAGCTGCAGGAGGTCGGCGTTGGCGTCGTCGCGGTCCTCGGTCGAGGTGCCGACGACGACGATCCGCCTGCCGGCCGGGGTGGCGACCGGGACGGCCAGGAGGCGCGAGCCGCCGCTGAGGCTCGGCAGCGGGCCGCGCGAGACGAAGGTCGGGGCGCGGGCCGCGGCGCGCAACTGGTCCGCGTCGAGTAGATCGGCCGTGCCGATCACCGGCGAGGAGTCGAGCACGCGACCGCTCGGGTCGAGCACCTCGGCGAAGCTGTCGGTCTTGCCGACCAGGTGCCCTTCGCGGCCGGCGAGGTTGGTCTCCTCCTGACGGACGACGGCGGCGAGTTCATCGGCGCGCGAGCTGAGCCCCGCGTCGACGGTGGTTTCCGCCTCGTGCTGGAACTGCAGGTAGACGAAGAAGCCGGTCCCGGCCAGCACCACCGCGATCACCGCGGCGAACACGAGCGTGAGGCGAAGGCGGATCGAGAGGCGGCTCAGCGCCCTCCGTCCTTCCGCAGTCGATAGCCGGCGCCGCGCACGGTCTCGATCGAGGTCACCCCGAAGGGGACGTCGATTTTCCGTCGCAGGTAGCGCACGTACACCTCGACCACGTTGGAGCGGTGCTCGAAGTCGTAGTCCCAGGCCTGCTCGAGCAGCTGGTTGCGGGAGAGGACGTAGCCGGCGTGGCGCATGAAGGTCTCCAGCAGGGTGAACTCCTTCGAGGACAGATCGATCTCCTCGTCGCCGCGCCAGACCTCACGGGTGCCCGGGTCGAGCTTGAGGTCGCCGACCTCGATCACCGGCGGGCGTTCGACCGTGCCGCGGCGGACGAGCGCGCGCAGCCGCGCCAGCAGCTCGGCGAAGGCGAACGGCTTGACCATGTAGTCGTCGGCGCCGCCGTCGAGACCGGCCACCCGGTCGTCGGTGGCGCCGCGCGCGGTCAGCATCAGGACCGGCGCCCAGACCCCGTCGCGGCGCAGCCGTCGGCAGGTCTCGAAGCCGTCGATCCCCGGGAGCATCACGTCGAGCACGACGGCGTCGTAGTCCGACGCCCCCGCCATCGCGAGCGCCCGCTCGCCCTCGTCGGCGACGTCGACCGTCAGCCCTTCCTCGCTCAACCCGCGACGCAGCAGCGCCGCCATCTTCACCTCGTCCTCGACGACAAGAACTCTCATCGCCCAAGGATCTTCCCCCGTCATGAAGGGAAGATGAGAATCGGCTGGGGATCCCGGCCTTCATCGCCCTTTAAGCCTCGGCCGCGACGGTGGGGCGATGCCCTACTCGTCCGTCACCGATGTCGTCCTGAACCCGATCGTCAACGCGGCCACCGAATTCATCAGCTCGGTGGGCTCGCCCGCGGTGTTCGTGCTGATGGCGCTGGAGTCCGCCTGCGTGCCGATCCCGAGCGAGGCGATCATGCTGTTCGCCGGCTTCGCCGTCTCGAAAGGGGAACTGACGCTGGCCGCGGTCGTCTTCGCGGGCGTGCTCGGCAACCTGGTCGGCTCACTCGCCGGTTACGCGATCGGCTACTTCGGCCGCGTCGACCTGCTCGAACGCCACCGCCTCTTCCACGTCGGCGAGGCGCGGCTGCGCCAGGCCGAGGGCTGGTTCGAGCGCTACGGGTCGGCCACCGTCTTCTTCTCGCGCATGCTGCCGCTGGTGCGGACCTTCGTCTCGGTCCCGGCCGGGGTGGCGCGGATGCCGCTCGGGCGCTTCTCCCTCCTGACCACGCTCGGCTCGATCCCCTGGGTACTGGCCCTGGCACTGCTCGGCCGGTCGGTCGGCGACAACTGGGAAGAGTGGCGCCACTACCTCGGCTACCTCGACTACGTGATCCTCGCCGCGGCCATCGTCGGCGTCGCCTGGTGGCTGCTGCGCCGCCGCGGCGGCGGCGACGCCCGACCGGCCTGATGTCGATGGGCCGAAAAGCGCTGATATAGAGCGCTTTTCGGCCCATCGACGCCGGTCACTTCGGCGGCAGGGTGGCGATGAAGGAGAGGGAGCGCTCGACCCAGTCGTCGAGGCTCTCCTCGTCGCGGATCACGTCGGCGGCGACGAAGACCCAGCCGGGCATCTTGCGGCCCCCGGACTCCATCTGCTCGACACCTTCCAGCGCCAGCACCTCCTCGGCGTCGGCGGGGTCGGTGCGGACCAGGAGGCCGCCGGTGCGCGAGGCGGCGATCGCCAGGTTGCCGCCGACCATGAAGGCGAGCCCCCCGAACATCGTCTTCTCGGTCAGCTCGCCCTCGGCGGCGACCAGCAGTCGCTCGCGGACCTCTTCGGCCAGTTGCTCGTCGTAGGCCATCGCACGAGGGTACGCCCCGCCCCAGCCGCTCAGGGCGCCGCGGCGTTCTGGGCGGAGCCCGCGATCAGGTCGCCGATCGCCAGGCAGTCGTGGCCGAGCCCGTAGCCGAGCGCGCCCGCCTGGACCTGGCCCGCGGCGAAGGTGAGTTCGGCGACGATTTCGGCCTCCGCCGCGGAGCCGCGCGCCGGTGGGGACTTGGCGACGTCGGCGGTGAAGCCGGCCGCGTTGGCGAGGCCGCTCGAGAAGCGTTCGAGCGCGATGTCGGGGACGTTCGGCGGGACCAGCGATTCGAGCCGGCCGCGCATCGTCTCGATCACCCCGAGATACGCGGCGGCGCGGGCGGCGCGGTTGTCGCCCGCCGCGGGCGCGCCGGACAGCGCCAGCCTGCAGTCGTTCGCGACCTCCTTGCGGTAGGCCGCCGGGGTCGGCGCCTTCTGCGCGTCGGAGCCCTGGTTGAAGATGCCCGAGGTCGCGAGGCTGGCGCCGATGACGACCAGGACCAGGACCCCGACGGTGATGTAGGGGGCGAGCGAGCGGCGCCGGCCCGCCTTGGGCTCGCCCGCCCGCACCGCCGACGCCGGCGCCACCGGTTCGGGGACCTCGCGCGGCCGCAGGTCCTCGGCGGCGGCGAGCTCGGCCGGCGACGGCACGTCATCGTCTTCATCGCCGGCGCCCCGGGCGATCGCCACCTCGCCCGCGGGCGCGACGACGTAGCCGCCCGCGATCGCCAGCTCGACCAGCCGCGCCCGCCTCTCGGCGGCGGGCAGGTCGTCGATCCCGAACTTGCGGTAGAGCGTGCGCAGGTGGCCCTTCACCGCGTCGACACTGAGGAAGACGGCGTCGGCGATCTCCTGGTTGGTCGCCGGCGCGGCGAGGTGGTCGCCGTCGGAGATCGGTCGGCAGAGCGCGACGAGGATGCGCGCCTGGGTGTCGGTCAGCCGGACGTCGGTCGGGGGATCAGCAGCCATGTCGAGAGGTGCACCGTGACAAAGGGCGCGCTGGTCTGTTCATATTCGTGGAGATCGCGATGAGAAAGACACGCCAGATCAGCCGCCGCCTCACCATTCTCGCAATCGCCGCGCTCGCGGCGGGCGCCGCCCTCGCCGCGGTTGGGGTCGCGGCCGCCGGGCCCTACGCCGCGCACGCCGCCCGACCCGCCTACGACAAGGGCGCGCTCGAACTCAAGGGCCGCGGCGGCTACGCGACTCTGCTCAGCCACGCCAAACTGCGCGTCACCGTCTGCCTGCAGAAGCGGATCGACGGCCGCGCGTTCCCGGTCCGCTGCGAAACGGGCACCGGCGCGGGCAGGCGGGTGAGCGCCGAGGTCGGCGTCCCGGGCTGCGTCAAGGGGAGTTGGCGGACGACCGCGACCGGCGAAGCGCTGAACCGGAAGGGCGAATGGGTCGGCCGGGCGACCGCCACCAGCGCTCCCTTCAAGTGCTGACCGCGGGCGCCAGCACCGCGGCGCCGCGGCCGGCGGCGGCCGTGGGCGGCCGTGGGCGCGACGCCCGGCAGCGGAATCAACCAGCTAGTGGCGGTGCTTCTTCGCCCGCAGCAGAGAGAGGGAGCGGTGCACGGTCTTATAGCCGCAGCCGCTGCTCGGGGTGAAGGTGATGCGGACGGGGACCCGCGCGTGGTGGATCTTCTTCAGCCGTTTGTTCAGCTCGACCCGGGCGTGGATCGTCAGCACCATCGACCCGGC
>DASZUH010000361.1:0-2444 GCA_035547715.1 Solirubrobacterales bacterium | reverse complement strand
CCGCCGTGGCGGGTCAGCCCTCGTCGGGGACGGGACGCTTTTCCCCCTCCCGCCGCACGCGGAAGAGCTTGATCCGGGCGTCGATGCCCTTCAGGCGGCGCTCGCCGGCGAAGGAGTATTCGAAGCCCTCCTCCCCGACCGCCTCGCGGGTCGCGGTGTCGACGAGGACGCTGCCGGGGCGGGCGATGCCGGTGATCCGGCTCGCCAGGTTGACCGAGCGGCCGTAGTAGTCACCCGACTGCGGCAGGGTCGGCCCGGTCGCGATCCCGGCGCGGAGGACGGGGAACTCGTTGCCTTCCGCGGCCGCCGCGGCGACCAGGTCGAGCGCCGTCCCGACCAGCGACGCGGCGTCCGTCGAGACCATCATCACCGCGTCGCCGATCGTCTTCACCAGGCGCACCGGCGCCGCGACCACGCTCGTCGCCAGTTCCTCGAAGCGGCCGACGACCTCGCCCAGCTCCTCCGCCGCGATCTCCTCGCCGAGGCTGGTGAACTCGACCAGGTCGGCGAAGCAGACGGTCCGCTCGACGGCGCCGCCGATCTCCCCCGCCTCGAGGTCGGCGGCGGCGATCACGTCGCGTTTGACCTGCTCGAGCAGGTTCACGCGGAAGGCGTAGACGAGCGTCTCGCCGACCAGCGGCAGCAGCGCCTCGGCGGTCTGGACGAAGCGGTTGGCGAGATCGCGTTCGGTTTCGCCGGGGCCGGTGAGGTTGCGGACGACGAGTTCGCGGTTGGCCTCGGCGACGCGGGCCATTCCCATGCCGATCGTCCGCGCCGATTGCAGCAGCCCCTCCGGCGGCAGGCCGGCATCGATCAGCGCTTTGGTCCGCACCGCCGCCTCGAGGTCGGCCTCCCCCGCCCCCTTCTGGTCGGGATCGCCGTAGGGAACGCCGAGCGCGGCGCGGAAGCGCAGCAGGAGGTCGAGGTCGAAGCCGGTCATCGCGGCGATCTCGCGGGCCGAGTAGCGCGGCCCCTCGCCGGCGATCAGCCGCTCGACCGGCAGCAGCGGCAGGTGCCCGGCGGCGACCGCCTCGCGGAGTTCCTCCGGCGAGACCCCTTCGCCGCTCAACTGCTCGAGCAGCGCCAACCGCGACTCGCGCGCCTTGCCCACGAGCCCGTCGAGCAGCCCCTCGGCGGCGTAGTCGATGTCCGGCCGGCCTGCCACGCGCCAATTCTTACCGCAGGGCGGTCGACCTTTCCCACCGCTCAGCCGACGCGGTCGACCTATCCGGCGCCATAGGTGGGTCAGGTCGACCGCGCCCCGGGCGGCGCCGGTTAGGTCGACCGCGCCTGGGGGGCGTGTCGACCGCGCCTGGGGGTCAGGCGTGGGCCACGGCGCCGCCGCGGCGTGGGTCGCCGCCGCCGCTGAGGGCACCGGTCCAAGGGTCGCGGGCGACGGCCTGGACGCCGCCGAAGTAGAGGTTGCGCCCGGGGAGGCGGACGACGGGCGTGCCGCGGGCCTCGATCCGCGCCAGCGCCTCCTCGTCGATCCCCGGCTCGGCCTGGACCGAGCCGGCCTCCGAGTGGAGGCGCGGCGCGTCGATCGCCTCCTGCGGGCCCATCCCCTGCTCGACCACCCGCACCACGGTCTGCAGGATCGCCGAGCGGATCCGGTTGGAGCCGGCGCTCCCGAGCGCGAGCACGACCTCGCCGTCGCGCAGCACCACGGTCGGCGCCATCATCGACGGCACCCGCCGCCCCGGCTCGATCTTGTGGAAGCCGCCCGGGTTGAGGTCCTCCTCGCCGAGCATGTTGTTGAGGATCACGCCCGTCCCGGGGACGAGCACTCCCGAGCCCGAGCCGTTCGAGCAGGTCACCGCCGCGCACATCCCGCCCGCGTCGATCACCGAGATGTGGGTGGTCGAGCCGAGCAGCGAGGCGCGGTGCTCGTTGGCGGCGTCCATCGCCGCGACCAACGCCTCGGGCCCGCTGCTCGGACCGAGCCGCTCCAGCGTCTCGAGCGAGTGGGCGATCAGCGTCCCACCGGCCGAGGGCCGCGGGTTGGTCAGCACCTCGGCGCCGCGGAACTCGGCCCGCACCGGGGCGCGCTCGATCGCCGCGTAGGCGGCGAGGTCGCCGCGCCCGAGCGTGCCGCCACCCGCGAGGACGAAGTCCGAGAGCGCCGCCGCCACCTCGCCGCGGTAGAACGGCACGACGCCCTCGGCGGCGAGGCGTTCGAGCGCCACCGCGAGCTCCTCGAAGCGGAAGACCTCGCCCTCGCGCAGGGTCCGCCCCGCGGGCGCGTAGAGCTCCCGCGTCCCCGGCAGCCGCGCGTGGATCGGCTCGAGGATCTCGAGGATGTAGGCCTGCTGGTGGTTGACCGGGGCGCCCTCACGGGCGAGCCGGATCGCCGGCGCCGCCAGCTCGGCGAGCGGCATCCGGCCGAAGCGGCGGAGCGCCTCGACCAGCCCGGCGGGCGTCCCCGGCACCGCGCAGGAGACCGG
>DASZUH010000360.1:0-3582 GCA_035547715.1 Solirubrobacterales bacterium | reverse complement strand
AGCTTCCCGGCCGGGACGCGGGTCTTCCACGAGGGCGACAACTCCGACGCCTGCTACATCGTCAGCGAGGGCAGCTTCCGCGTCACCCGCGAACATTCCGACGGTCGGGCGATCACGCTGGCGACGCTCGGGCCGGGGGAGATCTTCGGCGAGCTGGCGATGCTCGACGGCGACCGCCGCTCGGCCTCGGCCGAGTCGATCACCGACGGGACCCTGCTGGCGCTGCCCGCCAACGACGTCCGCAACCTGCTGTCACGGAACCCGGAGATCGCGCTGAAGCTGGTCGCCGGGCTGGTGCGGCGGCTGCGCGCCGCCAACATGCGCCTCTCGCGCCAGTCCTTCCAGACCGTGCCGAGCCGCGTCGCCGGCATCCTTGCGCAGCTCAGCCGCGAAGGGCAGGACGGCGCCGGCACAGACGAGACCGCCGAGGTGACGATCCGGATGAACCAGACCGACCTCGCCCAGCTGGCGGGAACCTCGCGCGAGTCGGTCAGCCGCTTCCTGGCGGAGCTCGAGCGGGCCGGCGTGGTGCGCTCGGGGCGGGGGCGCGTCACCGTGCTGCAGCCGCAGAAACTGCGCAACTACATCTACTGAGCGCCCTGGCTAGGGCGCGTCCGGCTCGTCGACGCCGATCGCCAGCAGCAGGGCGCCGAGGACGACGATCCCGCCGACGCCGTACTCCCAGGGGATCTGGAACAGCAGGTAGACGGCGACGCCGAGCAGGGCGACGAGGCCGCAGAGGCCGACGATGGTGCGGGCCGCCATGCGCCGACCTTACCCGCCGGTAGCCTCGTCAGATGAGTGACTTCGAGGCCGCCCGGGCGCAGATGGTCGAGCAGCAACTGCGCGAGCGGGGGATCGAGGACGAGCGCGTGCTCGAGGCGATGGGCGCGGTGCCGCGCGAGCGCTTCGTGTCGGAGCGCCGACGCGAGCTCGCCTACGCCGACGCGGCGCTGCCGATCGGCTCCGAGCAGACGATCTCCCAGCCCTGGATCGTCGCCGCGATCCTCCAGGCGCTCGCCCTCCAGGGCACCGAGCGCGCGCTTGAGATCGGCACCGGCTCGGGCTACTCGACCTGCCTCCTGGGACGGCTGGCCGACCACGTGATCAGCATCGAGCGCCACTCGAGCCTCGCCCGCCAGGCCGCCGAGCACCTGCGCGCCTGCGACACCGACAACGTCGAGCTGATGGTCGGCGACGGCAGCCGCGGTGTCCCCGAGCGTGCCCCCTTCGACGCGATCGCCGTCCACGCCGCGGCCCCGGCGCCGCCGCCGGCCCTGGTCGCCCAGCTCGCCGACGGCGGTCGGATGGTCGTCCCGGTGGCGGGGCCGGCGGGGCACGAGTCGGAAGGGGAGACGCTGACGCTCCTGACCCGACACGGTTCGGAGCTGGAGACGACGGCGATCGCGCCGTGCCGCTTCGTGCCGCTGATCGGGGCGGAGGGGTTCTAGGCCGAGACCGCGCGAGGGCGATCGCGCGGCCCCTCATATACGCTCCCTGCGCAAATGAGAGGCGGCGGCATCTATGTCCTCAACTTCTACTCGGCGGTCTTCGGCGATCAGCTGAAACGCGGTCGCAAGACGGCCACGATCCGGCTCGGCGACAAAAGCTCCAAGTACGAGCGCGGCCAGCTCGTCTGGATCACGATCGGCTTCCGTCACAGTCCGCGCGAGAAACTGTTCGCCGCCGTGATCGACGACGTCGAGGTGAAGCAGCTGAAGGACCTCAGCCGCCGCGACATCGAGCACGACAACCCCGAGTTCCGCCGACTCGACGAGACCCGCCGCTTCCTCGAACAGATCTACAGCCGGCCGGTGGACGACGACGACCTCGTCACCGTCGTCCGCTTCTCGCAGATCGTCGAGCCGCCCCGCGCGCACCTCGGCAACGGGGAGACTCCGCACCACAACTGATGACGCGGGACGGGGGAGCGCGTGGCGTCGGTCGCCAACCTCGCTACTCGTTCCTGACCACCTGGCTCCTGCAATCGCCGCGCGAACCGGTCTGGGACGCGATCTACGACGAGGCGGCCTGGCCCGAGTGGTGGCGCGGGGTCGAGGTCGCCGAGGAGATTCGGCCGGGGAATCCGGACGGAGTCGGCACGATCTCGCGCATGGTCTGGCGCAGTTGGCTGCCGTACCGGGTCGAATTCGAGGTCACGGCGACGAAGGTCGAGCGCTTCTCGCTGATGGAGGGCCAGGCGACCGGCGACCTCGAAGGGGTCGGGCGTTGGCGGCTCTACGAACAGGACGGCGTCACCGCGGTCCTCTACGAGTGGGACGTGGTCACCAACAAGCCCTGGATGAACCACATGGCGCCGCTCCTGCGCCCGGTCTTCGAATGGAACCACGACTGGGTGATGCGGCGCGGCGGCGAAGGGATCGCGGCGCGGTTGGGCGTCCCGCTCCTGGCGCTCGACTAGCTTCCGCCCCTGGCACTCGGCCAGTCGTCCGCCGGCCGCGAAATTTTCACCGACCCAGCGCCCGGACGTTGCTATCTTTCCTCTCGTTGGCACTCTTGGCTAGAGAGTGCCAAGCCGCGAAGGAGCGTGGAAAGGGCTTCAGAGCGGCGTTTCTCGACTTCAAACCCAACCCACCTACCGAATGACGGAGGTCAATCGATGAATCTGAAGCCCCTCGGGGACCGGCTGATCGTGAAGCCGGTCGAGGAGGAGGAGACGACTGCCAGCGGCATCGTCCTCCCCGACACGGCCAAAGAGAAGCCGCAGAAGGGCAAGGTCATCGCCGTCGGCGATGGCGCGATCAACGACGACGGCAGCCGCCGGGCGCTCGACGTGGCGGAGGGGGACGAAGTCCTCTACTCCAAATACGGCGGCACCGAGGTGACCGTGGAGGGCGAGGACCTGCTCGTGCTGCGCGAGTCGGACGTGCTCGCCAAGGTCGGCTGAGGCCACCAGGACTTAGACACATCAAGGAGGACTGAAACAACATGGCTCACAAGGAGCTGAAGTACGCAGAGGACGCGAGGGGCTCCCTGCAGGCGGGCGTCGACGCCGTCGCCAACGCCGTCAAGGTGACCCTCGGCCCGAAAGGCCGTTACGTCGTGCTCGACAAAAAATTCGGCGCGCCGACGATCACCAACGACGGGGTGACGATCGCCCGCGAGGTCGAGGTCGAGGACGTCTTCGAGAACCAGGGCGCCCAGCTCGTCCGCGAGGTCGCCACGGCGACCAACGACGTCGCCGGTGACGGGACCACCACCGCCACCCTGCTGGCCCAGACGATCGTCCGCCAGGGCCTCAAGAACGTGGCCGCCGGCGCCAACCCGCTGGCCCTGCGCCGCGGCATCGAGAAGGCGGTCGAGACCGTCGTCGAGAACCTCCGCGAGAAGCAGAGCAAAGAGGTCGCGGGCAAAGACCAGATCGCCCGCGTCGCCGCGATCTCCGCCGGTGACGACGACATCGGCAACGTCATCGCCGATGCGATCGAGAAAGTCGGCAAAGACGGCGTGGTGAACGTCGAGGAGGGCCAGACCTTCGGGATGGAGCTCGAGTTCACCGAGGGGATGCAGTTCGACAAAGGCTATATCTCGCCTTACATGGTCACCGACCAGGACCGCATG
>DASZUH010000359.1:0-11741 GCA_035547715.1 Solirubrobacterales bacterium | reverse complement strand
GGCCAGCAGGCGGGCGATGAAGCGGTCGCCCGGGCCGATCCCCTCCTCGCCGTTGACGACGAAGAGGGCGACGTCGGAGTCGGCGAGCTCGCGCTCGACGCGACCCTGCATGCGTTTGGTCAGCGCGTCGCGCGGGCGCTGCACGCCGGGCAGGTCGACGAGGACCAGCTGCCGTTCGGCGTCGAGGTCGGTGGCGACGCCGCGGATCGCCCGCCGGGTCGTCTGCGGTCGCACCGAGACGATCGCGACGTGGCGACCGACCAGGGCGTTGACCAGCGTCGACTTGCCGACGTTGGGCCGACCGGCGAGCCCGACGAAACCGGAGCGGGTGCTCATCGCAGCGCCCCGAGTATCTCGTCCTGGAGAGCGAGCATCTCCCCCTCGTCGGTCTCGTGGTCGTGGCCGCAGAGGTGGAGGACGCCGTGGATCGCGGTCTCCTTCAGCGACATGTCCACGCAGTACTCGGGGCAGATCGCGACGTCGCCGAGCTCACGCGGGCCCACCGCCGGGCCGAGTTCGTCGATCGGGAACGAGAGCACGTCGGTCGGCTCGTCCACCCCGCGGTGATCAAGATTGAGCTCCCGGATCCGCGCCGCATCGACGATCTCCACCGCCAGGTGGCCCTCGTCGACGCCGACCGCGGCCAGCGCGGCCGCGACCGGCTCGCGCAGATCGACGGGGACGTCAGACAGATCGACCGGCACTGTGTCGATCGTAGGCGGCGACGATCCGCTGGACGAGTTTGTGGCGGACGACGTCCTCGCCGCCGAACTCGATGAAGGAGATGTCCTTGACCTCGTCGAGGATGTCGCGCACGGCCATCAGGCCGGAGCGCTGATCGGAGGGCAGGTCGATCTGGGTGACGTCGCCGGTCACCACCATCCGCGAGTTGAAGCCGAGCCGGGTGAGGAACATCTTCATCTGCTCCGGCGTCGTGTTCTGCGCCTCGTCGAGGATCACGAAGGAGTCGTTGAGGGTGCGGCCGCGCATGAAGGCGAGCGGCGCGACCTCGATCACGTTGCGCTCGAAGTAGCCGTTGACCCGGTCGGGGTCGAGCATGTCGTAGAGCGCGTCGAAGAGCGGGCGCAGGTAGGGGTCGACCTTGGCCTGGATGTCGCCGGGCAGGAAGCCGAGCCGCTCGCCCGCCTCGACCGCGGGCCGGGTGAGGATGATCCGCTGCACTTTGCGCTCGGTCAGCGCCGACGCCGCCATCGCCACCGCGAGGAAGGTCTTGCCGGTTCCGGCCGGGCCGATGCCGAAGGTGATCGTGTTGCGCCGGATCGAGTCGACGTAGCGTTTCTGATTCAGCGTTTTCGGCGCGACCCGGGTGTTGCGATGGCGCCAGACGACGTCGTCGAGGATCGCGGTCGGGCTCTCTTCGGCGTCGAGGGCGCCGGCGACCGCTTCCACCGTCCCCGGCACGACTTCGTGGCCCTGCTCGATCAACTCGACCATCTCGTCGACCAGGTTGGCGGCCTCCTGCAGGTCCCCCGGCTCGCCGTCGAGGGTGAGTACGTTGCCGCGCAGGTGGACTTCGACCGGCAGGCGGTCGCGCAGCCCGCGCAGGACCGAGTCCTCGGAGCCGGCGAGCTCGGCGGCGACCTCGTTGTCGAGGGTCAGCTGGCGACGGGCCAAGACCTAGGCACCCAGCTTCTTGCGCACGGCGGCGCTGACCCGCTTGCCGTCGGCGCGCCCGGCGACCTTCGGCATCACCGCCGACATCACCTGTCCCATCTGCTTCTGCTCCGTCGCCCCGGTCTCGGCGACCGCCGCGGCGACCAACCCGTCGAGCTCCTCGTCGGAGAGCTGCGCGGGCAGGTAACCCTGGATCAGCTCCGCCTCGAACCGCTCGGCGGCCGCCTGCTCGGCGCGCCCGGCGCCCTCGTAGGCCTCGGCCGCCTCGACCCGTTTCTTCCGTTCCCGCTGCAACACCGCGACCTCGTCGCCCTTGCCCAGCTTGGCGTCCTGCTGCAGCGCGTCGACGACCAGCCGCAGCGCCGCGGCCTTGTCCCGTTCGCGCGCTTTCATCGCCACCCGCACGTCGCTTTGCACCTGCTCCAGAACGCTCATACGAACAAGGTTAGACGGCGGCGTCGGGCGTGACCGCCAGCCCCTTGGCGACGAGGTCCCTGATGTCCGTGCTGACCAGCGTCCATCCCTCCCGCCTGGCGACGGCCACGTAGGACGCATCGTAGGCGGCGATGCCGTGCTCGATCGCGATCGCGATCGCCGCTCGCATCAGAAGCGGGTCGGGGGCGACGATCGCGTGACCGCAGCGACCGATGATCAGGCGACACATGTCGACTGCCTCGGCGGCCCGCCCGTCCCGCGCGCCGAGCGAGTTCGCCACCTCGTGCAGCGTCAGGGTCAACGCGGCGACCGGATAGGCCGTGTCGACCACCAGCCGGCGCGCGGCGTCGCCGTAGTGGGCATCCGATTCCTTGCTCTCATGCCAGACACTGGCGTCGAGCAGGAGCCGGTCATCGCCAGGGCTTGCCGTCTTCATGGGATTCGTTGATCTTCTGCGCGGCATTGCCGCCCAGAGGAATGGGTGGCCCGAGGAGGTCTTCGAACTCTTTCTTCCGACGCGCGTTGTCGGCGGCGATCTCGGCCTCGGCGAGCCGCTGCAGGAAACCGCTGCGGGTCTCCGCCGAGCGCCTGGCGTACTCGTCGATCCGGCTCAGCAGGTCGTCGGGAAGCGAGATGAGCACCTTGGCCACATCGGCAGGATATACGGTATTTCCGACGGCAAGATTCGGCATGGGCGGAAGGTCGCAAGAAAATGCGCACGCGTGACGCGCAGAAAGAAAATCTTCAGTGCCGGAACTACGCCGGAACCGTGAACTCCACCTGACGGACCTCGCCCAGGGGCATCTGGAGGAAGCGGGTGGCGACGTGGACGAACGAGGAGACCGGGCCGGTGCAGAAGAACTCGTAGGTGCCCTCCTCGTCGCCCTCGCGGGCGAGCCCGGCGCCCTCCAGCGTGCGCTGGATCGCCGCCGCGACCGCGTGGCCGCCGCTGACCAGGCGCACGTTGCGGCCGAGGATCCGCTGCAGCATCGGCGCCACCAGCGGATAGTGGGTGCAGCCGAGGATCAGGGTGTCGATGCCGGCCTCGCGCAGCGGTGCGCAGTAGCTGCGCGCCATCGCCATCGTCTCCTCGTCGAAGAGGGAGCCCTCCTGGATGAAGGGCGCCAGGCGCGGCGCCGACACCTCGATCACGTCGAGCCCGCGCCCCTCCGCTTCCAGCGCCCGCCGGTAGGCGCCGCTCTCGACCGTGTTGGTCGTCGCCAGCACGCCGACCCGGCCGTTGTCGGTGATCGCGGCGGCGATCTCGGCCTGCGGGGCGACCACCGGCACGACCTCCACCCCATGCGCGGCGGCGACCTCACGCGCCACCTCCTCGCCGATCGCCGTCGCCGTGTTGCAGGCGATCACCAGCAGCTTGGCACCGCGCTCGAGCAGCCTCTCCACGATCAGGGCGACGCGCTCGCGCAGCTCGGCCGGGTCGCGTTGGCCGTAGGGGAACATCGCCGTGTCGCCGAGGTAGACGTAGTCCTCCTGCGGCAGGGCGACCAGGCACTCGTGGAGAACCGTGAGGCCGCCGACGCCGGAGTCGAACATGGCGACCGGCAGCGACGCGTCGCTCACATGAACGGCTTGTAGACCATGAAGAAGATCGTCAGCAGGATCAGGATGCCGGTGGCACCGCCGACCTGGGCGATCCTCTGGCTGGTCGCCTCGAATTCGGGGCTGAACGAGTCGCCCGCCTGCAGGTCCTTCTCGGCGATCTCCTGCAGGCGCGCCATCTGCGGGGCGAAGAAGCCGTGCTGGACGCCGAACAGGGCGATGATCGCGATGAAGCCCCAGACGACGAAGAACTGACTGCCCTTCCAGACGCTGCCGCTGGTGGCGAGGACGACGATCCCGGCGACCAGCAGGACGAGCATCGCCGGGTTGATCATGTAGCGGTCGATCCGCCGCATCCCGTCGAGCAGCGCCGGGGCGCTGCGCGGGTATTTCGGCAGCACCGAGAAGAGGATCCCGTAGGCGAAGGTCGGCCCCAGCGCGACGACCGCGACGATGTGGAAGAACAGGGCGATCTTGTAGCCCGGGTCGTAGATTGCTCCGAGAAGCATCGGCAAGAGCCTATCGGGGGCGTCGGAGCAGCAGCGCCGACCAGTCGCCGAGCCGGCGGCGATCCAGCTCGGCGAAACCCGCCGGGGCGAAGGCCGCGGCGACCTCGTCGACCTCGTTCGGGAGGATCCCGGAGAGGACGAAGACCCGGGGCAGGTCGCCGCCGAGGTGGCCCGCGATCGCCTTCAGGATCGGCGAGGTCATATTCGCGACACAGGTCGGCGCGAGAGCCGGGAGGGATTCGCGCAGGTTCTGACGGTGAAAGGCGACTTCCACCTCGTTGATGGCGGCATTGGAGGCCGACGCCTCGATCGCGGCCGCCTCGTGGTCGTAGCCGACGATCGGCGACCAGCCGAGCTTCGCCGCCGCGATCGCGAGGACTCCCGAGCCGGTGCCGAGGTCGGTCAGCGCGCCCTCGTTCTCCCCCGCGTCGGCGAGCTCCAGCAGGAACTCGAGGCAGAGGCGGGTGGTCGGGTGGGCGCCCGTGCCGAACGCCTGGCCGGGATCGACGACGACGTCGATCGCACCCTCCCGCCCCGGCTCCCAGCTCGGCCGCAGCCACAGCCGCCCGCCGACCAGCAGCGGCTTGTGGAAGTCCCGCCAGCGGTCGGCCCAGTCGTCGGGGATCTCGGTCGAGCTGACCTCGATCGGCCGCCCGCCGACGACCGCATCGATCTCGCCCAGCTCCGGCAGCTCGCCCTCGCCGCCGTAGATCGCGTACTCGACGTAGCCCGGGCCGCGCTCCTCCTCGACGCCGTTCGGCGCCAGCACGGTCAGCTCGGCCAGCACCAGCTCGGCCTGGTCGGGCCTACACCTCACCGCCAGGCGGATCACAGTGCCGCCCCCTATCTGAAGGCTTTGCGGAAGCGGCCGAAGACGCCGTCGCCGTGCCGGGGCCCGAGGTTGTCGGGCTCGAGCGAGGCGTCGAGCTGCTCGGCCAGCTCGCGCTGTGCGTCGGAGAGGTTGGTCGGCACGACGACTTCGACCACGATCCGCTGGTCGCCGCGCCTGCGCCCGCCGAGCCGCGGCAGCCCGGCCCCGCGGAGCGTCTCCTCGTGGCCGGGCTGAACGCCCGCCTCGAGCTCGATCTCGCGCTCGCCGTCGAGCGTCGCGACGGTGACCGTCGTGCCCAGCATCGCCTCGGTCACCGGGATCCGCACGGCGCCGACCAGGTCGGTCCCGTGGCGCTCGAAGCGCCCGTCGGCGGCGACCGCCACCTCGACGTAGAGGTCGCCGGCGGGCGCGCCGGGTTCGCCGGCGTGACCGGCCCCGGTGACCCGCAGCCGCTGCCCGTCCTCGATCCCGGCCGGGACGTCGATCGTCTTCGTCACCGTGCCTTCGGTCCGACCGGAGCCCGCGCAGACCTCGCACGGCGTCTCGGGGACCTTGCCCGAGCCGTGGCAGACGTCGCAGACCACCGCGCGGACCATCTGGCCGAACGGCGTCCGCGTCACCTGGCGCAGTTGGCCGGCGCCGCCGCAGCGGTCGCAGGTCTCGATCGGCGTCCCCGGCTCGGCGCCGTTGCCGTGGCAGTGGGAGCAGACGACGACCGCCGGGAAGCTGACCTCGCGCTCGACCCCGGTGGCGACCTCGTCGAGCGTCAGCTCGGTCTGGACGAGGATGTCGCCGCCCGGCGCCGGACCGCCGCCGCCGAAGCCGCCGCCGCCGAAGGCCTGGCCGAAGAGCGACTGGAAGATGTCGTCGATCGAGCCGAACCCGGCGCCGGGGTCGAAACCGCCCGAGCGCAGGCCCTCGTCGCCGTACTGGTCGTAGGTGCGGCGGCGCTCGGCGTCGGAGAGCACCTCGTAGGCCTCGGCGGCCTCCTTGAAGCGCGCTTCGGCGTCGGGGTCGTGGCCGGTGACGTCGGGGTGCAGTTCGCGGGCGAGGCCGCGGAAGGCTTTCTTGATGTCGGTGTCCGAAGCGTCACGGGAGACGCCCAGAACCTCGTAGTAATCGCGTGGCATGTGTGGAGAGACTCGCTAGATCGTGTGTCGGGGATTGTGTGGGTCGGGGGAGGCGGCTAGTCGCTGTAGACCGTCTCGAAGTATCGGGATAGCTCACGGGCGGCGACGCGGACCGAGGCGATCGCGGTCGCGTAGTCCATCCGCCGCGGGCCGACGACGCCGACGGCGCCGAGGTTGCGGTGGCCGAGGCCGTAGTTGGCGCCGACGACGCTGACCGAGCGCAGCGTCGGCTGCGGGTTCTCGTCGCCGATCCAGAGGAAGACGGAGCGCTCGGCAAGCGAGCTGCGCAGCATCGAGAGCACGTCGGCGCGGCGCTCGAGCGCCCGCATCAGCTCGTCGGCGCGTGGCAGGTCGTCGATGTGGTGTTCGGAGAGCAGGCGGGCGGTGCCGTCCATGTAGAGGTCGGCGGCGTTCTCCGGCTGGAGCTCGGTGAAGGCGGGCGCGACGGTGGCGACGAAGCTCGTCTCGGTCGGGTCGAGGCTGGGGTCGGCGAGCCGCGTGCCGATCATCCGCGCGCCGATGCCGAGCCCGACCAGCTGCTCGTTGAGGTAGCTCGACGCCCACTCGACCAGGCCCGGATCGACCGCCCGCTCGAACTCGAAGACGCGGCGGTAGACGTCGCCGCTGGAGGCGATCGCGATCACGACCACGCGGTTCGCCTGCAGCCGCAGCACCTCGACCCGGTGGATCGTCGTCGTCGCGGCGAGCTGCGGCGCGGTCGCCATCGCGACCAGGTCGGTCACCTGGGCGAGCGCCGCGGTCGTCTCGCGCATCGCCTCGTCGACCTCGCGGCGCAACCGCGAGAGGTGCAGCGAGATCCGCGCCTCCCCCGGCGCCTGGCCCGATTCGAGCAGCAGGTCGACATAACGTCGGTAACCGGAATCGGTCGGGACGCGGCCGGCCGAGGTGTGCGGATGGGTCAGGAAGCCCTCCGCCTCCAGCAGCGCCAGCTCGGCCCGCACCGTCGAGGGCCCCCACTCGACCCCCGGCATCTCGGCCACTTCCTTCGACGGCACCGGTCGCGCGGAAGCCAGGTAGGCGTCCACCACCAGCTGCAGGATCAGTTCTTGGCGCTCGGTCAGCACCATTGAAGCTTAGGAGGCCGCGTACGCGGAGCCCCGGCGGCGCCCGTCAAACCTCCAGTTCGGCCACCGCGTTGCGGATGATCCGGTTGTCGCCCTGGCGCGCCTCGAGGTCCACCGTGACCCGGTTCCCGTCGACCTCCTTGACCGTCCCGGTCACCTCGATCTCCTGCTCCGGCAGGCCCATGCCGCGGAACTGGACGGTGAGCTTCTTCAGCGCCCGTGGATCGCCGTGCGCCAGCCCCTGGGCCGCCGCTTTGGCGACCACGCCCATCGAGTAGAGACCGTGGAGGATGTTGCTCGGCAGCCCGACGGATTCGGCGAACTCGCGATCGATGTGGATCGGGTTGAAGTCCCCCGAGGCACCGGCGTAGCGGTGCGGCAGGTACTTGTCGGGGGTGACGCGCAGCTCGGGAATGGCGTCCCCGGGTTTCAGATCGGCCATCTCATACCCCCCTGACGATGTTGGTCCAGGTCCCGCGCACGACCTCGGCGCCGGCCCCGTTCACGGAAGTCGTCTCGAAGACGTAGAACCCGTTGCCGAGTTTCTCCTCGATCGAGACGCACCTGGCGGTCGTCGTGATCTCGTCCCCCGAGCAGGCGGGCTCGCCCCATTCGAAGGTCTGGCCGCCGTGCACCATCGTCGCGAAGTTCATCCCCACCTCGGGGTCGAACATCGCCGGCGCCAACGCCGCGAGGCTGTAGACGACGGCAAACATCGGCGGCGCGACGACGTCGCGGAAGCCGGCGTCGCGGGCGGCCCCGACGTCGAAGTGGACGGGGTTCTCGATCCCCAGCACCGTCGCGTACTCCTTGATCTTCTCGCGGCCCACCTGGTAGGTCGTCGACGGCCACGACTTCCCCACCGCATCGGTCTTGAGCGCCATGGCGCGGAACCTACCGGTTCAGGCCCCGCTCAGGTGTCTTCCTGGCCGGCCGGCCAGGAAGAGTGCGCCTCAGTCGATCTCCAGCACCGCCAGGAACGCCTCCTGCGGCACTTCGACCCGGCCCACGGCCTTCATCCGTTTCTTCCCCGCTTTCTGCTTCTTCAGCAGCTTGTTCTTGCGGGTGACGTCGCCGCCGTAGAGCTTCGCGGTGACGTCCTTGCGGAGCGCCTTGACCGTCTCGCGGGCGAGGATGTTGGAGCCGATCGCCGCCTGCACCGGCACGTCGAAGAGCTGCCGCGGGATCGTTTTGCGCAGCCGCGCGACGAGCCGCTTGCCCTGGTCGTAGGCGAATTCGCGGTGGACGATGATCGAGAGCGCGTCGACCTTGTCGCCGGCGAGCAGGATGTCGACCTTGACCAGGTCCGAGGGCCGGTTGCCGATCGGTTCGTAGTCGAGCGAGGCGTAGCCGCGGGTGCTGCTCTTCAGCAGGTCGAAGAAGTCGAGGACGATCTCGCCGAGCGGCATGTCGTAGCGCACCTGGACCCGCTGCGGGCTGAGGAAGGTCATGTCGACGTGGGTGCCGCGGCGGCCCTGGCAGAGCTCCATCACCGCCCCCACCTGCTCTTTCGGGCAGATGATCGTGGCGCGGATGTAGGGCTCTTCGATCGACTCGATGCGGCCCGGGTCGGGCAGGTCGGTCGGGCTGTGGACCTCGCGTTCGGTGCCGTCGGTGAGGTGGACGACGTAGCGCACGTTCGGCGTCGTCGCCAGCAGGTCGAGGCCGTACTCGCGCTCCAGCCGCTCGCGCACGATCTCCATGTGGAGGAGGCCGAGGAAGCCGACCCGGAAGCCGAAGCCGAGCGCCTCCGAGGTCTCCGGCTCCCAGGAGAGCGCGGCGTCGTTCAGCGACAGCTTTTCGAGCGCGTCGCGGAGGTCTTCGAAGCGGTCGGTGTCGATCGGGAAGAGGCCGCAGAAGACCATCGGGCGGACCTCGCGGTAGCCCTCGAGCGCCTCGGTGGCGGGGTTGGCGTCGCCGGTCAGCGTGTCGCCGACGCGCAGCATCGTCACGTCCTTGATCCCGGTGATCAGGTAGCCGACGTCGCCCGCCTCGACGCCGTCGACCGCGGTCATCGCCGGGCGGAAGAAGCCGAGGTCGTCGATGTCGGCGCGGGTCCCGTTCTGCATCGCGAGGATCCGCTCGCCCTTGCGGAAGCGGCCGTCGAACATCCGCACGTAGGCGATCACGCCGCGGTACTGGTCGAACTCGGAGTCGAAGATCAGGGCCCGGGCGGGCGCGTCGACGTTGCCGCCGGGCGGCGGGATGCGGGCGACGATCGCCTCCAGCACCTCGGGGACGCCCATGCCGGTCTTGGCCGAGATCCAGAGCGCGTCCTCGGGGTCGGTGCCGAGCAGGTCGGCGATCTCCTGCGCGACCCGCTCCGGCTCGGCGCCGGGGAGGTCGACCTTGTTGATCACCGGGATCAGCTCGAGCCCGTTCTCGATCGCCAGGTAGGTGTTGGCGACGGTCTGCGCCTCGACCCCCTGGGCGGCGTCGACGACGAGCAGGGCGCCCTCGCAGGCGGCGAGGCTGCGCGACACCTCATAGGAGAAGTCGACGTGCCCCGGCGTGTCGATCAGGTGCAGGTGGTAGGTCTCACCGTCGTTCGCCTTGTACTCGACCCGCACGGCCTGCGCCTTGATCGTGATCCCGCGCTCCCGCTCGAGGTCCATCGAGTCGAGCAGCTGCGCCTGCATTTTTTTCGGATCGACGGCGCCGGTGAGCTCGAGGATCCTGTCGGCGAGCGTCGACTTGCCGTGGTCGATGTGGGCGATGATCGAGAAGTTGCGAATCTTGTCCATGCGCGAGCCACGAGTATGAACAGAGCCGAGGCCGGGCGCCCTCCGCGCGCCGAGGCCGCGCGCCCCGCACACGATCCGGGTGGGGTGCGGTCGCCTGGGCTGGTCGCAGCTACTCAAGACGTGAGACCGCCCTTTCTCTCCCCCCTCCCCGAGAAAAGCGGAGCCAGGGGGTGTCAGGGGCAGGTGCTCGGATCGAGCGGCCCGGTGATCCGGAAGACGACCGTCGGCTTCTTCCTCAGCACGACTTCGGCGTTCGGCCCTTCGGTCCACCCCACCTGCGGCGGGAAGGCGGGCTTGCCGGGTTCGATCCGATCGCGGGTGGCGACGACGTAGTCGTAGTCGCCTTCGTCGACGAGCCGCCGGAACTGGCGACAGTTCTGCGCCTCCTCGAACCCCCCGTGCGGCCGCTCCACCCCGATGTAGGCGACCCGATTGGAGAGGTCGGTGCCGAAGAGTGGGTACTGCCGCGTGCTCGTCGTCGCGATCCGGGCGCCGGATACGTCCCGCGCCCAGGCGAAGGCCGCGTCGAGCCCGGGCGTGGTGAAACTCGGGTCCCGATACCGGTTCCGCAGGTAGTGCCGCTCGACCGGATAGCCGACGAGCACCCCCACGATGACCGCCGCCGCCACGATCCCCGTCACCCATCGGCGCGGAAGTCGGTCTTCGTCCACAGTGCGTCTGCGATTACCCCCGCTATGCGGGGGTAAATGCAGACGGTCACCGGTCGCGACGTCCTCGCCGACGGGGACGGGGCGCTCGCCGAAGGCCGGGCCGAAGGAGGCGAGGCGGGCGGCGACGGCGCGCAGGGGCGGGACGGCCGGCAGCAGCGCGAGGCCGAGGATCAGCGCGGCCGTCCCATACCGGAGGCCGGATTCGAACCCCCTCGGCATCCCCTCCGGCCCCGAGGCCGAGGTCGGCGAGACCAGCCAGGACAGCGCCGTCGCGAGCCCCACCAGCCCGGCGAGCGCCAAGACACCGAACAGCGCCGTCGATGGGCCGAAAAGCGCTGAGATAGAGCGCTTTTCGGCCCATCGACGGCGGATGTGCGGGACGAGGGCGAGCAGGAGGCCGGCGAGGGCCGCGGCCACGAGGAGTGGCCAGATGATCCAGAGGCCGTCGTGGAGGCCGGGGAGGAACCATTCCGACCAGACCGTGCCGTTCGTCAGGTAGGAGAGGACGCTGTGGGATTCGCGGCCGCCGAGGGCCTGTTCGGGGGCGGGCAGGCTGATCGGCCCCAGGTGATGGATCCAGGGCAGCGGGTTGCCGGCCTCGACCAGGTTCCGCAGCAGCCAGTAGCCGCACCCCGCCAGCGCCATGCCGCCCGAGCAGAGGAGTGCCGTCCGGCGTCGCCCGCGAGGCGCCGACGCGGTCAGGCCGAGGACGAGCACCGCCGCCGGCAGCAGGTAGTTGAGCTTGGTGCCCGCCGCGAGGCCGATCGCGAGGCCGACGAGGAGCAACGCCCCGGTCGAGAGGTCTCGCCGTCGCGGGGCCGCGGCGGCGGCGCTCAAGGCGATCGCGATCGCCGCAAGGAGGAAGAAGATCGCCGGGAGGTCATTGCGCGCCTCCCCCGCCTGGTCGGCGAGCGCCGGCACGCTGAGCGCGATCGCGCCGAGGGCGAGCGACCACGGCGCGACGCCGAAGGGACGGCCGATGCACCAGCAGGCCAGCAGGCATCCCAGCAGCCAGCCGAGGTTCAGCAGCGGCGAGAGCAGGTCGCGGGAGAAGGCGAGCATGCCGATCGCGTGGACGACTTCGCTGTTGGCCGGGTAGAACCAGGCGAGGAACTGGGGCGCGATGAAGTGGAGGTCGAT
>DASZUH010000358.1:0-2329 GCA_035547715.1 Solirubrobacterales bacterium | reverse complement strand
GCCCTCGGCGAGCAGGTCGAAGGCGATGTAGGTCGCCGGGATCTCCTCGCTCAGCAGCTTGATCCGGCTCTCCGCCGGGTGGATCCGCTGCTGCAGCAGGTCGAACTGCACCTCGCCGTCGGAGCCGCGGATGACCAGCTCACCGTCGAGCACCCAGCGCCCCGGCGCCCAGGACAGCTCCGGGAAGTAGCGCCCCAGCGGTTTGCCGGCCCGCGACTGCACGTAGGCGTCGGCGCCGTCGACGAAGACGATCGCGCGGAAGCCGTCGAGCTTCGGCTCGTACGCCCACTCGTCGCCTTTCGGCAGGGCTTTGCGGGTCAGCGCCAGCTGCGGCTTGATCGGCGGCTCGAGCGGCAGGGCCACCCCGCCAGGCTAGATCAAGTGCAGGCGCCGAGCGCGGCGACCAGGCGCCGCCCGCAGGCGAGCTCCGGGTCCTTGTCCGGGTTGTAACAGGCGAGCGAGACCCCGACCAGGTTCTCGTTTGCGGTGAGCGGGGAGAGGACCGCTTCGAGCTCCTCCCAGTCGAGCCCGTTCGGCTGTAGGTAATCGGTGGCGGGGAAGACCGCTTCGTCGAGGACGTCGATGTCGAGGTGCAGCCAGTAGGGCCCGGCGACGTCGAGGCGCGCCGCCAGCTCGGCCGCCGCCGCGGCGACGCCGTGCTCGCGCAGTTCGTCGACCCCGTACAGGAGGGGCGGCCGCACCAGTTCCTCCGGCTGGCGCATCCCGTCGGCGATCGATTCGGCGCGGTCGCGGAAGCCGACGAGCGCGGTGCGCTCGGGGATCACCGAGGCGCCCCCGGCGACCGTGACCCAGGCCGCCGGCCCGAGCCCGAGCGCCACCGCGATCGGCATGTCGGCGGCCTCGCCGGTGGTCGAGGTCTCACCGTCGTAGAGGTCGAGGTGGCCATCGACGTGGGCCAGCCCGAGCGGCGCGCCGAGCGCGTCGCGGGCGCCCGCCAGCGCGCCCGGCAGCTCGGCGCAGCAGCCGCCGATGAGGAAGGGGCGTTGGCCCGCTTCGATCGAGGCCTCCACGGCGCCACGCACCGCGACGGTCGTCGCCAGCACATCCTCGCTCGCGAGGATGCCGGTGGCCGGGTCGCGCTCCTCGCCGCGGATGCGCACCGCGAGGTCGCCCTCGTCGTGGCCGCCGAGCGCCTCGGTCAGCCCGAGCTCGCGCAGTGCGGCCGGAGCGGTCTCCGTGCCGCCGCTCCGTCCCACCGAATCGATCGGCACCCCGATCGTCACCGTCGCGTCCATGCTCGGGAGAGTGACAAACTGGTGCCGCGATGGCCAAGCGACGCAAACCACCGCGACGGGCGCGCGAGAAAGCGCCGACCGTCTCCTACACCGATCCCGAGGGCAACGTCCTCGAGCTGCGCGAACGGCTCAGCGCCGGGACGATCGCCAAGATCGGCGAGCCGCCGTCGAGCCGGGCGGCCTCGCTGGAGGACGCGTGGGCGCGCCGCGAGGAGACGCTCTTCGAGCGCCTCGCCGTCTCCTGGGAGATCGCCGGCCTGCCGCTCGACGACCAGAAGATGCTGCTCGGCCGCTACCGGATGGCGGATCCCGACACGCGCGCCTGGGTGCGGCGGACGATCGCCGGCCACCTCGAACACCACATCCCCGAGCTGGCCGGCTAGGCTGGACCATGGCCGAGGAGCTGCGGGTCGACGAGCGGCTGGCGATCCCGCTGGCCGAGATCGAGCTGCGCACGAGCCGCTCCTCGGGGCCGGGCGGCCAGCACGCCAACGTCACCGCCTCGCGGGTGGAAGCGGTCTTCGACATCGAGGCCTCGGCTTCGCTCGACGAGGCGCGCCGGACGCGCCTGCTGGAGAAGCTCGGCCCGGTCGCCACCGCGGTCGCCCAGGACAGCCGCAGCCAGTACCGCAACCGGGAACTGGCGCTGAGCCGCCTGGCGTCGAAGATCAAAGCCGCCCTCCGCGTCCAACCCGTGCGCCGCGCGACCCGCCCGACCAGTGCCTCGCGCCGGCGCCGCCTCGACCAGAAGCGCCGCACCGGCGAGCGCAAGCAGAACCGTCGCCGCTGGAGCGCCGAGGATTAGCGGGGGGAGGGGGGTGTTGCGGCCGTCCGAGTTGCGTCCCGGGCGTCTCGTGGCGGCCCCGGCAGGTTGTGGCCGCCACCGAGAAGGCCGGGTGTGTGGGGAGGGAGGAGGGTTCGTGACGTGTGCCGAGGGACGTGCGCGTGTCGCCGGGAAGGAGCGCATGATCGGGCACGAAGGCGCGGGTCCCGTGACGAAGACGTAGGGAACGTCACGGTCCCGCCCGTCTCCCTGGGCCCCGGCCGTCAACCTGGTCCCGACCCCCGGCGAA
>DASZUH010000357.1:0-7784 GCA_035547715.1 Solirubrobacterales bacterium | reverse complement strand
CACAACCTGCCAGGGCCGCCACGAGACGCCCGGGACCAACTCGGACGGCCGCAACGCCCGCGAAGCGCACCCCAACTCGAACGGCCGCCCCACCCCCACCCACCTAAAAGACCAGCTCCCAGTCCTCGGCGACGCTCTCGGCGCCGAAGGCGACCTCGGTCTTCGAGGAGACGAGCCGGAAACCGGCCTCCGCGTAGAGCCGCCGCGCCGCGGTGAGGAAGTCGTCGGTCCAGAGGACCATGCGGCGGTAGCCGGCGGCGCGGGCGAACTCGACGCATTGCCTGACCAAGGCGCCGCCGATCCCGAGCCCGCGCGCCCAAGGCTCGACCAGGAGCAGCCGCAGCCGCGCCGTCCTCGCGTCCCCCTCCTCGGCCATGCAGAAGATCGACCCCGCCTGCCTGCCGTCCACGACCGCGATCCACCCCCGCTCCCGCGCCGGATCGTGCCCGTCCGCGAACCGGCCGACGATCCCCGCGACGAGCGCTTCGAAGCTCGCGTCCCAGCCGTAGCTCTCGTGGTAGACGACCCCGTGCCGCGCGACGACCCAGCCGAGATCCCCCACGTCCGGCTCCCGCAGCTCGAACCGGGATGCGTCCGTGCCCATCAGCCGGCCGTCGGTCGGTCGGGTCCAGGCGCGCGGATCTCGACCAGATCCTCGATCAACTTGAAGTCGGCGGCGTTCTTCGTCAGCAGCGGGACGCCGCGGACGTTGGCGGTCGCCGCGATCGCCAGATCGAAGGACCGCCGCCGTGGCCTGCCACCCCGCCGCGCGACCGCCGCGTGCAGCCGACCGCACTCCCGCGCGGCGGCGGCGTCGAACGGGATCGGGTCGAAGATGCCCTCGATCGTCGCGAGTCGCTGCAGCCGGCCTGCACGCTCGTCCTCGTCGGGCGCGACGAGGACGCCGTAGTGAAGCTCGGCGATCGACACGGCGCTGATCCCCACTCGGTCCAGGGGGTCGGCGAGGCCGTCGATCAGCACGGACGTGTCGAGCAACATGGTCACGAACATGACCCCTTATTCAGTCCAGGGATCGACCATCTCGCCCCCCATGAGCTCGAGATCTTTCTCGAAACCGGGGTCTGGCCCGAGAGCGCTGAGCTCCGCCAACCGGCTGCCCGGCACCCAGTGAGCCCTGGGAACCGGGCCGAGCACGGCGACCGGCCGCCCGGAGACGGTGATCGTCAGCTCCTCACCGGCCTCGGCGCGCCGCAGCACCTCGCCGACGTTGTTGCGCAGCTCCTTCTGCGGGATGGTCTCCATATCCCCAAGGTAGCAGTTCTGCTACCACCGCGCTCACGGCACCGTGAACGACGCCGAGACGCAGCCGAAGCCGTTGTTGGTCGGCGCCGGGTAGAAGCCGGCGAAGACCTTTTCGCCGTCGGCGGTGAGGGTGCCGCGCATCAGGCCGTAGGTGTAGGTCGTCTTGCCTTCGCTGGTCGTGACCTGGGTCGGTTGGCCCGCGGTGGCGAGGCTCAGCAGGGCGACGCGCTGGTTCGGGTAGGGCGTCCCTTCGCTGCCGCTGAAGCGGAAGACGGCCTGCGAGGCACCGCCGTTCAGTTGGATTTCCGGTTCGGAGCCGGTGAGGTTGATCGTGTGGCCCCTGTAGCGGAAGCTGACGCTGCCGCTGCCGTCGATCGCGGCCTGACCGCTCGCCGGGTCGAACCAGCTTTCCGCCGCACCGAAGTCGACCTCGTAGGGGAAGGCCTGGCCGGAGGGGGCCGCTTCGGCGCCTTCGCGGCTGCCGGCCTGCGCCGGGCAAGCCGAGGTTTCCGCGGCGACGGTGAGCGCGCCGCCGGAGGCGACGGTCCCTTCGCCGGTGGCGACGTAGCGGATCCAGGAAGCACGCGGATACCACTTGACGCTCACGTCTTCGACCGTCACCGCGCTCAGCGGACGGGCGAGGACGGGCGCTTCGCCGGAGATCGCTTCCGAGTGGGCGCCTTCGCCGGTGGGGCCGCCGTTGCCGCCGACGGGGGCACCGGGGCTGCCGCTGCCGGACCTGCCCGCCGGCGCCGCCCGCCGCGCGAGCCGCACCTTGAAGTTCTTCGCGACCCGCCTGCCGGAGCCGCTGACGACGACGCGCGCGGCGAAGGTCGCGCTGTGGCCCGCCAGCCGCTGCAGCGCGCCCGGGCCGAGGCGGAGCTTCACCGCTCCCTCGCCGCCGGCGCCGAGGAACGGCGGCACGACGACCCTGGCGCGGACCGCCTTGCCGGCGACCCGCACCTTCGCCTGCCGCGGCACGGCCTTGACCGCGCAGGCCTCAATCGCCGCGCAGCGCACCTTGCCGATCGTCACGAGCCCCGCCGCGGGGACCTGGCGCACCTTCGCCCTGGCCCCCGCCGCGGGCACGGCGATCAGGGCGCCGGCCAGCGCCAGCACCCCGATCGCCGCGACCCGCCTCGCGCTCGGCACCTAGTGCCTCCCCGCGATCTTCACCTTCAGCAGGTGCCGGGCCGACGTGCCGTTCGCCTTCAGCACCAGCTTGAGCCGGAGGGCGAGCTCCTCCCCGCCGAGCGCCTCGCGCGCGCCCTTCGGCACCCGCACCTTGACCGCCGCCGACCTGCCCGCGCCGATCCGTTTCGGCGCGATCACCGTGAGCAGCCAGCGCCTGCTGCCGATCTTCGCCGCGACGTGCTTCGCCACGACCGTCTTGCAGACGGTGCCGCCGCTCGGGCAGGCGAGCTTCGCCAGCGTCGCGACGCCGTTGCCGTCGAACCGGCGCACACCCTTCATCGCCCTCACCGTGCCCGCCGTCGTCGGCGTCACCGTCGCCGGGACGCTGGTGCCCGGCGTCGGATTCGCGGTCGGCGTCGTCGCCGGGGGCGTCGGGGTCGGGCCCTTGAAGTCGACGACGAAGGGGAGCGACGGCTTCTTCGGATCTTCGCCGCTGCCCGACGAGTAGAAGTAGGACGAGAGGCCGGTCTGGTCCTGGAAGGTGACCATCGCCTGCGGCCAGGCGCCCCAACCTTCGACCGCGCGGTTCTGTGCGGGGGTCGATTCGACTTCGACGCCGGCGTAGTCGGGGGTCACGGTCAGCGCCGCTTCCGGGTCGATGTGGACGCCGGAGAAGGTCGCGATCTGCGCTTCCGGGGAGGGCGTGAACGGGGTGCAGGGGGCTTCCGGATCCGTTTTGCTCGCCGTGCAGCCGGAGAGCGTCGCGGTCAGCTCGCCGGTCCCGTCGGGGTTGACGGTGAGGGTCGGGTCCTCGACCGAGAACGGCACGGAGCCGCTGTAGAAGTTGACGCTGAAGGTCGCGTCCCAACTGATCTTGGCCGAGCCGTCGGCCTCGAGCCGGCCGGTGCCGTTCAGCAGCCGGACGACCTGGTGGTGACCGGCCGCGGCGCCGAAGTTGGTGTGCGTCGCCCAGGTCGCGACCACTTCCGGCCCTTCGGCTTCGAGCAGGACCTCGGCGTTGCCCTCGGCGCCCTTGTAGGTCGCTTCGGTGCCGTCGGAGATCCCGGCGGAGAAGTAGTGGTAGAAGCCGGGCCCGAAGGGCAGCGGCGTCTGCATCACGGTGCTGCCCGACCAGTCGAGGGCGGCGTGTTCGACGGTCATGCCGCCGGCGGGGATCGAGGCGGCCGCGGCGGGCGAGGCCGTCACCGCCACCAGCGCCGCGGCGGCGGCGCCCAGGGTCGCGAGGCGCGCGGCGTGGCGCCTCCAGAGCGAGGTCGACTTCAAGTGCTTCCTCCTTCGGGAATCGAGCGGGCGTCGGAAGGAGACGACTGCCGGGCCGGCGCTCGGGTTAGGGTTTCCTAATAAGGCCACCCTAACAAGCTTCCGCTAGATTGGCTTAGGTGACCCTAATTCGCGATCAGCTACCCGAGAGGAGCAGGACCTTGGCGAAAGTGATGAACCTCTGCGACGGCGAGGTGCCGGCGTGATCCACCGCCCGACCGGCGCCCGCCGCCTCCTGCGGCCCGCCCTCTTCCTCGCCGTCGTCGCCTGCCTCTGGGCCTCCGCCGCGAGCGCAAACGCCGCGGTGCCGAAGCGGATCGTCGCCCTCACCCCCTTCGCCGCCAACACGCTGGCGAAGCTCGGCGTCACCCCGGTCGGCATCGGCCAGACGGTCGGCGGCAACGAACGCTTCGACCCGCGGCTGAAGGGCGTCACCGTGCTGCCGCTCTCCCACCCCGACGGCCCGAACCTCGAGCAGCTGGTCTCGCTGCGCCCGCAGCTCGTGCTCTCGACCAAGACCTGGGCGAAGGGCAACGCGGCGATCGCCAACCTCGGGATCAAGGTCGTCACCCGCGAGCCGGTCCGCGTCAACGGCGTCTTCGACAAGACGCTGGCGATCGGCGAGCTGGTCGGCAAACTGCCCCAGGCGAAGCGACTGGTCGCCACCGAGAAAGCCGCGATCGGTCGCGCCCGCCGCGGCATCACCCGGCGCCCGAGGGTGATGGTGATCCTCGGCGTCGGCCACTCCCCCTTCACCTTCCTGCCCAACAGCTGGGGCGGCGACATCGTCCGCAAGGCGGGCGCCGAAATCCTCAGCGGCGGGCTGAAGTCGGGCTCCGGCTTCGAGCGCATCTCCGACGAAGTCGTCGTCGCCGAAAACCCCCAGGTGATCATCGTCGTCCCCCACGGGGAGCCCGAAGACGTCGGCGCGATCGCCAGGTACTTCGCCGCCGACCCGGCGTGGGGCTCGACCAGCGCGGCCAAGCACGGGCGCATCTACATCTCGACCAACAACTCGCTGCTGCAGGCGGGCACCGACGTCGGCAGGACGATCGAAGAAATCCGCAAGGACTACCTGCACAACTGGCCCGGCTGAGCGGTGACGCGGCGCCTCGCAGTCCTCGCGATCCTGGTCGCCGCGCTGATCGCCGCCACGATCGCCGAGCTCGCCTTCGGCTCGGTCAAGGTGCCGCCCGGCGAAGTGATCGAAATCCTGCTCGGCAAGGGGCACGCGGGGCCGAACCACCAGATCGTCGAGGCGCTGCGGCTGCCGCGCACGATCGAAGCGCTGGTCGTCGGGGCCGCGCTCGGGGTGGCGGGGGCGATCCTCCAGGGGGCGCTCGCCAACCCGCTCGCCTCGCCCGACGTGATCGGGGTGACCGGCGGCGCGGGCTTCGGCGCGATCCTGATCATCGTCCTCTTCCCGGCGAAGATCGCCCTGCTGCCGATCGGCGCGCTCTTCTTCGGCCTGCTGGCGGCGACGCTCGTCTTCCTCTTCGCCTGGACCGGACGCAACCGCGGCGCGGTCGCCAAGGTGGTGCTGGCGGGGATCGCGATGCTCTCGCTGTTCACCGCCGGGACGACCGGGCTGCTCGCCGCCTTCCCCGAAAAAGCGCCCTCGGCGATCTTCTTCCTCGCCGGCGGCCTCTCCTCGAGCGGCTGGGAGAACCTGCGGACGACCTGGCCCTACTTCGCCGTCGGCGGGCTGATCGTCCTCTTCCTGATCCGGCCGCTGGACCGACTGGCGCTGGGCGACGATGTCGCCGCCTCGCTCGGCTCGCGGCCCCAGTTCATCCGCCTCGGCGCGGCGGTCGCGGCGGCGCTGCTGGCGGCGGCCTCGGCGGCGATCGCCGGCCTGCTCGGCTTCCTCGGCCTGATCGTCCCCCACGTCGTGCGGATGGCCGGGCGCACCTCGAGCCAGACCTTCGTCGTCCCCGCCTCGGCCCTCGGCGGCGCCGCGCTCCTCGCCGCCGGCGACACCCTGGCGCGCACCGTGCGGGCGCCGATCGAACTCCCGGTCGGCCCATTTATGGTGATCCTCGGGGTGCCGGTCTTCCTCTGGCTCCTGCGCAAGGCGATCTGATGGAGGCGACCGCCCTCGAGGGCCACTACCCGCTGCCGCTCGAGGCCTACGGCGTCGAGGTCGAGATCGCCGGGACGCCGATCGTCCGCGGCGCCGACCTGCAGGTCCACCCGGGCGAGCTGGTCGCCGTGGTCGGGCCGAACGGGGCAGGGAAGTCGACGCTGGTCCGGGCGGTGTCGGGGCTGCAGAGGCCGCGCGCCGGGATCGTCGCCTGGTGGGGGCGCGAGGTGCGGGCGCTGCGGGGGCGCGAGCTGGCCAAGCTGCGCGCCTTCGTGCCGCAGCGGATGCCGGTGCCGGCCGGGGTGACGGTGCGCGAAGCGGTGACGATCGGGCGCTCCTCGCAGTTGCGGCCGCTGGGCCGGATGACCGCCGTCGACCGCGAGGCGATCGACGGGGCGATGGGCCGGGCCGACGTGACCCGCTTCGCCGAGCGGGCGCTGGCGACGCTGTCGGGGGGCGAGCTGCAGCGCGTGCAGATCGCGATCGGCCTCGCCCAGGCGGCGCCGGTGCTGATCGCCGACGAGCCGACCTCGGCGCTCGACCTCGGCGCGACGATCGAGGTCGCCGGGCTCCTGCGCGGCCTGGTCGACGAAGGCCTGACGGTGCTCCTGGTCGTCCACGACCTGGCGCTGGCGGCGGCGATCGCCGACCGCGTCGTCGTCGTCTCGGAGGGGCGGACGGTGGCGGCCGGACCGCCGAAGGAAGTGCTCACCGCCGAGCGGCTCGCCGAGGTCTGGGGCGCCCAGGCGCACCTGACCGAGCACGACGGCCGGACCGCCCTGCACGTCGCCTGGTTGGGGTCCTGACGGAGCGCTGATCCTCGCCCGCCGTCCCGCTCCCGCGATGGTGGTCAGTGCGGCGGGCGCCCCGGGCTCAGGCGGCGCGCGCGTCGACGATCCAGAGCGCCGCGTCGAAGCGGGCCCGGTCGCCCTCGACGAACGGCTCGGCGGCGGCCCGCACCGCCTCGAGCGCCGCCGCGCGGCGCGCCTCGTCGGCTTCCTCGAGCGCCGCGCGGAGCGGGCCGATCCGGGTGAAGAAGGTCATCAGGTCCGCCGCCGGCAGCGCGCAGACCGGATCGAACGGCCGCACCTTGATCGAGTCCCAGCCCGCCTCGGCGAGGATCCCGCGCGTGCGCTCGGGGTCGGCGAGCCCGTAGGGCCCGGGCGCGTTCGCGACGCGGTCGGGGAGGTCGAGGATGTCGGCGGTCGCCCGCGCGGTGAGCGTCATCAGCGGGTTCTCCTCGGGTCCGCGCCAGGCGACGAACCGCAGTCGCCCGCCCGCGGTCGCCGCGCGGCGCAGGTTGGCGAAGGCGGCGACCGGGTCGGCGAAGAACATCACGCCGAGCCGCGAGACGATCAGGTCGAAGCTCGCCGCCGCGAACTCGACGGCACCGGCGTCGCCGAGGATGAATTCGATCGGCTCCCCCGCCGCCATGGCGCGCTCGCGGGCGGCGAGGAGCAGCGGCTCCGAGATGTCGGCACCGACGGTGCGCGCGTCCCGGCCAAGCGCCCGCGCCACGGCCAACGTGGTGAACCCCGCGCCGCAGCCGACGTCGAGCGCCGCCGTCGCCCCGTCGCCGGCAACCTCGACCAGCGGCGCGGCCAGGGGCTCGAAGAGCCGATCGGTGATCCGGGCCATGTCGGCCCAGGTCCGCCCCATCGCACCGTTCCAGATCTCCGCTTGGTCCTCGTGACGGGTCATCAGGGCGTCATCATCCCGGAGCGGTGGCGCGGAGGGGGTTGATCCGGGGCGCGGCGGCCGTCCGAGGTGCGCCCGGCCTTCTCGGTGGCGGCCCTGGCAGGTTGAGGCCGCCACCGAGAAGGCCGGGTCCATGGGGAGAGTGCGAGGGTGCGTGACGTGGGGCGGGCGGACGTGCGCGTGTCGCCGGGAAGGAGCGCATGATCGGCCACGAAGGCGCAGGTCCCGTGACGAAGACCCGTGGGACGTCACGGTCCCGTCCCACCTCCACATCACCGCCACGACGTCCGTGCACTTGTGCCGCCCATAGGGGGCACAAGTGCAC
>DASZUH010000356.1:0-9081 GCA_035547715.1 Solirubrobacterales bacterium | reverse complement strand
CACAACCTGCCAGGGCCGCCACGAGACGCCCGGGACGCACCTCGGACGGGCGGAGCGGACAGGCGGAGCGGCCAGGCGCCGCCCCGACCCCAACCCGAACTGATTGCTCGGTGAGGCTCTTGCTCCTTTCGTGAGAGTTCGGGCGGCGTCGATTTGGACGGGATGGCCATTGTGGCCAAAGCGCTTTGGTGCATCGGGCCTCGTAGCTGTACAGCGGGCCAAGGCAATCCGACCTGAAACTGGACGGCGGGCCTTATCCGGCGCCGCGAGGCCGACCTAGATTCCGGCCTCCTATGGCCGCCATCCCTGGCGGCCCGCCTCACCAATCCAGTCAACCGGACTCACGGGAGAACCGCTTTGATCCCCTCAACCTTCCTCAGGAAGTTGCTACCGCTCGTGGCGGCCTTGAGCCTCCTCGGAGTGCTGGTGCTCGCCTCGACGGCGAGCGGTGCGTCCTCCGGGCCACCGAAATACGGCGAACTACCTGACCCACTCACGTATGGGAAATACACGCCCAAGGAAGTGAACCAGGCCGTCTTCGGCGAAACGACGCTCGAGGAACCGAGCAGCGCGGGCAAACCACCTGGCGTGGCGCCCAGCGAAAACGCCAACTCCTCGATCACCCTGCCGGTGCGCGGCAGCATGTGGCTGCCGGAAGGCTATCCCGGCAAGTCACCGCTGCTCTTGTTCGTGCACGGCAACCACGGCGAATGCGACTCGGGCAAAGGCCCGAAATGCACGATCTACAAGCGCAACGACGAGGGC
Source organism: Solirubrobacterales bacterium (assembly GCA_035547715.1). GTDB lineage: Bacteria > Actinomycetota > Thermoleophilia > Solirubrobacterales > 70-9 > VAYN01. Next base: position 8,316 of record DASZUH010000356.1, on the reverse strand, counting down.
TACGCCTACATGGCGAAAAACCTCGCCAGCTGGGGCTACACGGTCGTCTCGCTCGACCAGGACGAACTGATGGCACGCCAGGACGGCCTCGGCAAGGGCATGCACGCCCGGCGCCTGCTGATCATGGCGATGCTCGACAAGATCAAGGCCGCCGACGAAGGCCCGCTGACCACCGAAGGCGCGAACGTCGGCTCGCAGTTGGTCGGCAAGATCGACATGACGCGGATCGGCCTGATGGGCCACTCCCGCGGTGGTGACGCCGTCGCCAGCTTCGTCCTCTACAACCAGACGCTGCCGGTCGGGCAACGGTTCCCGCTCCGCGCGGTCGTCTCGATCGCCCCGGTCGACTACGAACGGCACGCCCCCTACGGCGTCCCGTACATGACCGTGTTCGGCAGCTGCGACGGTGACGTCTCGAACCTCCAGGGCGCCCGTCTCTACGAACGGAGCCAGTACGAGTCGAACGATCCGTACCCGCGGTTCCAGGTGATCCAGGTGGGCGGCAACCATGATGCCTACAACACCGTCTGGCAGGCCGACGGCGACGACTCGAGCCAGGCCGACGCGGCCTGCGGCCCGGATGCCAAAGGTTCCAAAGGGCAGGTGCCGACGGCGGAAAACGGGAACGTGGAAAACGTCCTCGGCAAACTGAACGTCGAAGACCCGCACAACATCCGCCTCTCCGGCGAAGCCGGGCCGCACTTCGAGGCGGTCGAAGGCGAAACCAAGCCGTACCGTTGGGGCAACGCGGAAAAGACCAACCCGCTGGTCAACACCCGGATGTCCGGTGACCCGGCCCTGATGGGTGACCAGGAGAAGATGGGGCTGGCCACGGTGGCCGCCTTCTTCCGTCGCTACGTCGGCGGCGAGGGCGCCTTCGAACCGTATCTGACGGGTGAACTCGCGGCCGAAGGTGAGCCGTCGATCCCGCAGTCGGCCTGCCCGACCAGTGAAGCCGGGAAACGGATCCCCTGCATCGACCGCGTCGCCGACAGCTACACGGCGCCGCCCGACGAACGGATGGACGTCCTCCGTCCCGACACCGAACACCCGACGACGCTCGACGCGCTGGGCACGAAGATCGAAGCCTCCGGCTTCGCCAACCCCTACCCGAAGAGCGGCGGCGTGCAGCCGCGGCCGGCGACGACCCCGAACGGGATCGACTGGTGTGACCCCGACCCCAGGCAGCAGGAACCCGGTCAGCTGAACGAAGGGGAATTCCCGACCGCCGCCAAGTCCTGCCCGCAGCCCGCGCCGCACACGCTCGGCGGCCAGGGCAGCAACGAAACGCCCGGGGCGGAATCAACCGCCGCGCCGCGCGAACAGGCCCCGGTCAACGGATCCTACGGACGCCAGCTGTCGCTGGCCTGGGAAGAAGAAGCCGACCTCGGCCTCAAGATCCCGGCCAAGGACGGCAACGTCAGCGACTACCGGGCCCTGTACATGGCGACCGCGGTCAACTTCTTCGACCCGCGCAATCCCTCGCGTGGTGAAGAAGGGCTGTGGAACCCCGAGTACGCCCCGCAGAACTGGACCATCGCGGTCACCGATGCGGAAGGGCACGAAGGCACGGTCGAAGCGGACGATCCCGACTTCGGCACGGCCACCCAGCAGACCCTCGGGTCGACCTCCGACCGAGTCCACGTCATCCTCCGTGATCTGCGCGTCCCGCTTGCGGAATTCGCCGAACAGGGTGTGAACCTGGCCTCGCTGCGGAAGCTGGAACTCCGGTTCGGCGAACCGGGCATGCCGAGCTCCGGCTCGATCCAGCTCGCCGACGTGCGCTTCGAGCAGCCGGCCACCGGCTTCTCGAACGTCCTCCTCGACTCCACCGAACCGAACGCCGGCCCCGGTGAAGGCGAACCGACGAGCGGGCCCAACCCGGTCGAAGAAATGGAAGACGGCACGTACAGGCGCGCCGATGGCTCCTACGAAATCCCCAACGTGACCACGGTCCCCGGGGCCAACGTGTGGACCGTCGACGACGACGGCGTGCAGTGCCCGAACGCCGAGTTCGAACACATCCAGGAAGCAGTCGAATACGCCAGTCCGTGGGACACGATCGTCGTGTGCCCGGGCGTCTACTACGAATCCTCGACGCCGGTCAACAGTGAATTGAACCCGGTGCTCGTGGAAGGCGAGAAGGACGGCCTGACGATCAACAAGCCGGTGAAGATCATCGGTGCCGGGGCCAACAAGGTGACGATCAAGCCGGCGACCTCGCTGACGACGCTCGGCGGTGCCACCGGCAGCCTGCGGGACGGCGGCGGCAACGTCGTCACCGTGTCCCGTCAGTCGATGGGCTCGACCGAATACGACGAGGAGTATGTCGATATCTCGGGCGTGAAGATCGAATCCGGTTCCACCGCGGCCGAAGCGGGCGTCGCCTTCTTCAACGCCTCGGGCCGGATCGCCAACAGCGAAATCGGCACGATCAAGGCCGCCAACGGCAACGGTTGGGGCGTGGTCATGACGAACTCGCAGATCGGCACCGGGCCCGGCTCGCCGGAACGTCAGGTGACGATCGAAAACAGCAAGATCAAGGGCTACGCCACCGGCGGTGTCCTGTTCGACGATTCGAAAGGCAAGGCCGACGGCTCCGCCACCACCACCGAACGTTCCGACATGAATCAGGTCGGCTACGTGAAGAACACCGTGGTCGAAGGTGCGGCGGGCAACACCACGTTCGCCCAGACCGGCATTCAGGTCGCCGACGGCGCCGTCGCCCACATCACGGGCAGCACCATCGCCGGCAACCTCGACGTCAACGCCGGCGAAGAGCGCAAATCGGTCGGTGTGTTGTTGACCGATGCGGAAACGCTCAATGGCGGTTTCTCGATCACCAAATCGAGGATCGCCGGCAACGGCTACGGCTTGTTCAACGCCGACGCCAAAAACGAAACGGTGCGCGAAGGCGCTCCGGCAATCGCCACCGAAGACTATTGGGGCACGAGCGGCGGCTCGCCAGCCGAAGGCACGGCGACTCCGTTCACCAAAGTCGAAGTGGTGCCGGTGACCAAACCGCCGTCGTACACCTACCCCACCACGGTGGAGGGCGTCTCGGGCGCCGACGGTGCATCGAATCCGTCGGTCCTGTTCATCCCGGTGCTCACGGCGCTCCCGGCCGCACCGACGATCGGGGTCCAGCCCGACGTGGCACCGGTCGGTGAAATCGTCAACCCGGATGACGGCGAAGCCGTCGAAGCGGGCGTGGCGGTCGAACCGGTCGTCTTCACCGAAGACGACTACGGGGTCCGCTCCGTGAGCCTGAAGGCGAACGGGGTCCCGGTCGAAGCCAAGGTCTACGCGCCCTACGTGTTCACGTGGACGCCGTCCGCGGCGGAGATCGGCTCGTCGGTCCGGCTGGAAGCGACGATCACCGACAGCGCGGGCCACGTGGTGACCAGCGACGTGACCGTACCGGTGGTGAAGTCGGCCGCCGAAGCCGGTGCCGAGGCGGCCGAAGAAGCCGCCGCGAAGGAAGCGACCGAAAAGGCCGCCGAAAAGAAGGCAGCCGAAGACGCCGTGAAGGCGGCCGAAGAAAGGGCCGACGCGGCCACCAAGGCCGCCGAAGCCAAGACGGACGAAGCCGCCAAGGCGGCCAAGGAAGCGAACGAACGGATCGCGAAGCTAGAAAAAGCGGAGCAGATCACGTTCGGCGCCGTCACCAAGAACACCAAGCGGGGCACGGCCCGGCTCGGCGTCGTCGTCCCTGTCCCCGGTCCGCTGAAGCTCACCGGACCGGGCGTCCGGACGGTGACCGGCAACCCGACCGGGCCCGGCGAAGTCCAGCTCCTGGTCACGGCCAAGGGCGCCGCCCTCAAGGCCCTGAACAAGAAGGGCAAGGTCACGGTCACGGTGAAGGTCACGCTGAACGGTTCGAGCGGGACCAAGACCAGGACCACCACGGTGACTCTGGTCAAGAAGTAAGGCCGACGCGCGAGCGCCGTCCACATGCCCCCGATCCCGGCCGACGCCGGGATCGGGGGCCTTTTTTCGGGTACGCTGCCGGTGTGATCCTCTACACCTGCGGACAGAAGACCGCCGGGCCCGGCTTCGCCCATCCGTGTGCCAAAGCGGGGAAGGCGCTCGACGCCGCCGGCTACGAGTACGAGGTCAAGACCGTCGGCGGCTACCGCCTCGCGGTCTGGACCTGGGGCAGCCGCAAGCAGGACCGCGCCGAGGTGCGGGAGCTGAGCGGCACCGACGAGGTCCCGATCCTCGTCCTCGACGACGGCGGGGTCGTCTCCGGCTCCGGCGCGATCGCCAGGTGGGCGAAGGAGCACCCGGCGAGCCGCGCGAAGCCCTCCGCCGCCTGACCCGGGTCGGGGCGGGTCGCGCGCCTCGGTGGGTGGCGGGCAAGGTCACGACCGCGGCGATCGGCGTCAGGCGAGCGCGGGCTCCAGGGCCGGACGGCGCGAGTCGACCACGACGGGGGTGCCGGCGCGGGGCGAGAAGGTGATGTTGCGGCGGCCGGTCCGCTCGGGCCGGGGATCGGCCTTGCGGAGCTCGCAGCGCAGGAGGACCTCGCGGAGGACGATCCGCATCTCGAACTCGGCGAAGGCCGCGCCGAGGCAGCGACGGACGCCGCCGCCGAAGGGGATCCAGGCATAGGTCTCCGGCGCCGCCTCGAGGAAGCGCTCGGGGCGGAAGGCGAACGGGTCGGGGTAGAGCGCGGCGTTGGTGTGGGTGAGCCAGATCGCCGCGGTGACGTCGGTGCCGGCGGGCAGCTCGAGGTCGTCGGTGACGAGGGGCGCGGCGAGGCGTCGACCCGCCAGCGGCACCACCGGCCGCAGTCGCAGCGACTCGGCGATCGTCGCCTTGAGGTAGGCCTCTTCGCCGAGTTCGAGCGAGCCGCGCAGGCGCCCGAGCTCGACCGGGTGGCGCAGCAGCAGGTCGAAGGTCCAGGCGAGCGCGGTCGCCGTCGTCTCGTGCCCGGCGAGGAGCAGCGTCATCAGTTGGTCGCGCAGCTCCTGATCGTCCATCGCGGCAGAAATTTCGTGCTTCGCTCGCTCGCGCTCATCATCACCGGCGATCTCGCTCGGTCGCCCCGCACTCGGGCCATCCTCGAACCTCGCCGTCATCAGCATCGAGAGGATGTCGTCGCGCTCCTCCAGGTCGGGGCGACGGCGGTGCTCGGCGATCTCGGCGAAGAGCGCCGCGTCGACCGCGGCGAGCCGGGCGCGCACGCGGGCCAGTGGGTCCCGGCCCGTCCGCCGGGCGAAGAGCGTCGTCAGCTGCGCCCGCACCGACCCGGTCTCGGCGAGGATGTCGCGCAACAGCAGGCGCAGGCGGTCGAGCCGCGGCCCGGTCGAGACGCCGAAGACCGCGCGCAGAATCACCTCCAGGGTCACCGCCTGCATCCGCGCGTGGATCGGAAACTCGCGGCCGAGCGGCCAGGAGTCGATCTCGGCGGCGACGATCTCCCCCACCACCGCCTCATAGGAGCGCATCCGCTCGCCGTGGAACGGCGGCAGCATCAGCCGCCGGCGCGCCAGGTGCTCCTCGCCCTCGAGCAGGAGCACCGAGCGCGCGCCGAGGATCGGCTCGAGCGCGAACTTCCGCCCCGCCGGCAGGCCGTTGCGGCGCTCCGTATATAGGGCGCGGATCGCGGCGGGGTCGGAGACGAGGACCATCGGCCGCTCGAAGCCGACGAAGCGGACGCTGAAGGCGTCGCCGAGCCGCTCGCGGTTGCGCGCCATGAAGGCAAGCGGCCGGAAGCTCCAGGCCAGGGTCTGCGCGAGCGGGCCCTGCGACGGTTCGGGCGGCAGCGGCACGGTCCGATCATGCCACGGAACGGCGTAGTCGTCGACGTCCTGCGGTCCGCCGCCCGGCTTGGCCAGATGATTGATTCCACGACACCGCGCACCCGGATGACGCGCCCGGCACCCTGCGCATCCCGGCGTCCTCGGGCTTGCCTTTGCCCACCGGCAAAGGCCGCGCCCTGCGTCCTTGGCCTGCTTGGCCGGGCGCGCCCCCGGTCACACCCTGTCGTGGAATCAATCATCTAGGCTGGGGCCATGCCTTCCCTCGCCGATCTGAAGCTGCTCTCGTCCGGCAAGGTCCGCGAGATCTACGAGTTCGAGAACGACCTGCTGATGGTCGCCTCCGACCGCATCTCCACCTACGACGTGGTGATGCCGACCCCGATCCCCGACAAGGGGAAGGTGCTGAACCGGATGTCGGTCTTCTGGTTCGGGCTGACCGAGGACATCGTCCCCAACCACTTCATCTCCGAGGACGTCCCCGAGGAGGTGGCCGAACGCGCCATGCGGGTGAAACGGCTGGAGATGTACCCGGTCGAGTGCATCGTGCGCGGCTACATCACCGGCTCGGGCTGGAAGGAATACAAGGCGGGCGGCGCGGTCTGCGGGATCGAGCTGCCGCCTGGTCTTGTCGAGTCCAGCCGGTTGCCGGAGCCGATCTTCACCCCCTCGACCAAGGCCGAGATCGGCGACCACGACGAGAACGTCGACTTCGACCGCGCCGCCGAGATCCTCGGCGACCGGGCGCTGTTGGAAGAGCTGCGGCGGGTCTCGATCGAGGTATACAGGCGCGGCGCCGAGCAGGCCGCCAAGAACGGGATCATCCTCGCCGACACGAAGTTCGAGTTCGGCAGGGACGCGGGCGCCGAGATCGTCCTCGGCGACGAGGTGCTGACCCCGGACTCCTCGCGCTTCTGGCCCGCCGATTCCTGGCGGCCCGGGGAGACTCCCCCCTCCTTCGACAAGCAGTACGTGCGCGACTGGGCCACCGCCCAGGGCTGGGACAAGAAGCCGCCGGCGCCGGAGCTGCCGCCCGACGTGGTCGAGCAGACCCGGGCGAAATACGTCGAGGCCTACGAGCGGATCACGGGGCAGAGCTTCTGAAGGCGCGGGTCCTGATCCGGCCGAAGGAGGGGATCCTCGACCCCCAGGGCAAGGCGGTCGAGCGGGCGCTCCCGGCGCTCGGGTTCGAGGGGATCGGGCACGTCCACGTCGGGCGCATGGTCGAGCTCGAGGCCGATGACCTGGAGAAGCTCGGCGAGCTCTGCGAGAAGCTGCTCGCCAATCCCCTGATCGAGGACTACGAGATCCAGCCCCTGTGATCTGGGGCGTCCTCCAGTTCCCGGGTTCGTGCGACGAGCGCGACGCGCTCAATGCCTGCCGGGTGGTCGGCGGCGAGGCGCGGCTGATCTGGCACGAAGAGCGCGACCTCTCCGGCGTCGACGGCGTCGTCGTCCCCGGCGGCTTCTCCTACGGCGACTACCTGCGGGCGGGCGCGATCGCGCGCTTCTCGCCGGCGATGGAGGCGGTCGCCGAGCTCGCCGCCGCGGGCGCCCCGGTGCTGGGGATCTGCAACGGCTTCCAGGTCCTCTGCGAGGCGGGCCTCCTGCCCGGCGCCCTCCTGCGCAACCAGAACCTTCGCTTCATCTGCAAGCAGGCCGACCTGCTCGTGGTTGATGGGCCGAAAAGCGCTGATATAGAGCGCTTTTCGGCCCATCAACAGGTGCTCTCGATCCCGATGAAGCACGGCGAAGGGCGGTACTACGCGCCGGAGGAGATGCTCGACGAGCTCGAAGCCAAGGGGCAGGTCGCCTATCGCTACGCCGACGGGCACAACGCCAACGGGTCGGTGCGGAATATCGCCGGAGTGCGAAATGAGGTCGGGAACGTCGTCGGACTGATGCCGCATCCGGAGCATGCGGTCGATCCCCTCACCGGCTCCACGGACGGGCGCAAGGTCTTCGAAGCCCTGGAAGGGTTCGCGGCGTGAGCGACGCGACCGGCATCCCCCGCCACCGCGAGCTCGGCCTCACCGACTCCGAGTACGAGTTGATCGTGGAGAAGCTGGGGCGCGAGCCGAACGCGGTCGAGCTGGCGATGTTCTCCCTGCTCTGGTCCGAGCACTGCGCCTACAAGCACTCGCGCAAGCTGCTGCGGCGACTGCCGACCGAGGGGCCGCGGGTGGTGATGGGGCCGGGCGAGAACGCCGGCGCCGTCGACGTCGGCTCCGGCCACGCGGTCGCTTTCAAGGTCGAGTCCCACAACCATCCAAGCGCGGTCGAGCCGTTCCAGGGGGCGGCGACCGGGGTGGGCGGGATCCTCCGCGACGTCTTCGCGATCGGCGCCCGCCCGATCGCCGTCCTCGACAGCCTCCGCTTCGGCGAGCTCGACTCGGTCCGCTCGCGCCACCTGCTCGACGGCGCGGTCCGCGGGATCGGCCACTACGGCAACTCGATCGGCGTGCCGACGGTCGGCGGCGAGATCTACTTCGAGGAGCCCTACGAGCACAACTGCCTGGTCAACGCGATGTGCATCGGCTTCGCCAAGACCG
>DASZUH010000355.1:0-6781 GCA_035547715.1 Solirubrobacterales bacterium | reverse complement strand
CGTGAGCGGCGCGCCCCGGATAGCTCCTCCCGGACGCCCGTCCTACGGGTGTCGCAACTGGCGCAGTTCGTAACGGAACCGTGAATTTCTTTTCACGCCATTTGCATCCTCGATTGCCTGGCCGAGGTCCCGGCTTTGGTTTTATCGGTGGCGTCAGGCACGTCCCGTCCTTACCGCCGCCCCACCGTCTATCCCTAACCTGATGCCTCCGTCCCCGGCCACCCACGTCCCCCCGCAGAACATCGAGGCCGAGGAGTCGGTCCTCGGCGCGATGCTGGTCGCCGAGCCGGCCCTGACCCGGGTGATCGACGAGGTCAAGCTCAACGCCGCCGACTTCTACCTCGACCGCCACCGGGCGATCTTCGAAGCGGTCCACGACCTCTACGCGGCCTCGAAGCCGGTCGACGAGCTCTCCGTCGCCGAGGCGCTGACGCAGCGCAACAAGATCGACGAAGCGGGCGGCAAGCACTACGTCTCCGAGCTCGCCGCCAAGGTCCCCGCCGCGGGCAACGCCAAGCACTACGCCGAGATCGTCCAGCAGAACTCGCTGCTGCGCCGGCTCCTCGGCGCCGGCCAGGAAATCCAGGGCTGGGTCAACGAGCGCGACGGCGAACCGCGCGAGCTCTCCGAGCGGGCCGAGAAACTCCTCTTCGAAGTCGCCCACAAAGAGCAGGCCTCCGACTTCCGCATCATCGGCGACATCCTCCACGACGAGGTCGACCGGCTGGAGAAGCTGGCGACCGGCGAGACCGAGCTGACCGGCACGCCCTCGGGCTTCCGCGACATCGACGCGGTCACCGGCGGCTTCCAGCCCGGCAACCTGATCATCATCGCCGCCCGACCGGCGATGGGAAAGTGCATTTCCGCACAAAGTTTGGTCTACGACCCTACCACCGGGGCGCGGCCCCGCGCCAAGGATCTCTGGGCGGCGCACCGGCGAGGCGAGGACGTCTGGGTCGCGTCGCTCGGCCCGGACCTACGCATGCGACGGGCGAAGGCGGCCGCGGTCGAGCCGAACGGACGGAAGCACATCTACAGGCTGACGACGCGACTCGGCCGCAAGGTGGAGGCGACCTCGAACCATCCCGTCCTCACCAGTTCCGGCTGGCAGGAGATCGGCAGCGTCTCCCCGGGAAGTCGGATCGCGGTCCCCCGCGTGCTGCCCGCTCCGCGTGAGGCGACCGAGCTCCCGGATCGCGAGATGGTCTTGGTCGCCGCACTGATCGCAGACGGGGCGCTTACCCAGAAGACGCCCCGATTCTGCTTCGGAGCCGGCTCTCAGGTTCTTCCGCTGGTCGAGAAGGCCGTCGACGAATACGGCCTCAGGCTTCGGGTCGGCGGCGCGCGTGATCACGGTAACGCCCTGATCAGCGGCGGCCCCGGCGCAAGGTCAAACCGCGTCGCCGAGATGCTCACCCGCCACGGCTTGATGGGCCTGCGCTCCGCCGAGAAGTTCGTGCCCGACGCCATCTTCGGCCTCGATGACGAGCAGCTGGCTCGCTTCCTCGGCGTGATGTACGCGTGCGACGGGCACGTCCACTGCAGCGACCGGCTGGCGCAGATCGGCTACACGACGATCAGCGAGCGGCTGGCGCGCGACGTACAACATCTGCTGCTGCGGCTCGGGATCGTCGCCACGATCCGCACCCTGAGGCGACCCGTCTACGACGGCACCGGCAAGGTCGCCCGCGAGGTGCGGATCACCGGCCAGGACGGGCTGCGGCGCTTCTGCGAGCAGGTCCGGGTCCCGGGCAAGGAGGACGCGCAGGACCGGGTACTGGCACGACTGGCCGAAGTCCCGCGTTCGACCAACACCGACACCCTGCCGGTCGAGATCTGGGACGACATCCTGCTCGCCAAGGGCGACAAGATCTGGGCGGCGGTGAGCGAGCTGACGGGACGGCGGCGCAACCACAACTGGCACGTGGGGACGCGCGCGCCGTCACGCGGTCTCGTCGCCGAGCTGGCGACGGCGACCGCCTCGCCCACCCTGGAGGAGCTCTCCGATTCCGACATCTGGTGGGACGAGGTCGCCTCGGTCGAGTACGTCGGCGAAGAAGAGACCTACGACCTCGACGTGCCGGGGTTGCGCAACTTCGTCGCCGACGACGTGGTCGTGCACAACAGCGCGCTCGTCGCCAACATCGCCGAAAACGTCGCGGTCAAGCGGGACAAGCCGGTCGCCTTCTTCTCGCTCGAGATGTCGGAGGTCGAGCTCGCCCAGCGCTTCATCGCCTGCCGCGCGCGGATCCCCGGCGACAAGCTGCGCAAAGGCCAGGTGTCGCCGCGCGACTGGCCGAAGGTGCTGCGCGCCGCCAACGAACTCGAGAACGCGCCGCTCTGGTTCGACGACTCCTCCGACCTCGGCATCCTCGACCTGCGGGCGAAGGCGCGCCGCCTCCACGCCCAGGAACAGGCTCGCGGCGGGCTCGGCCTGATCATCCTCGACTACATGCAGCTGATGCGCTCCGACGACGCGCGCGCCAACCGGGTCGAGCAGGTCGGCCAGATCAGCCGCGGCCTCAAGATCCTCGCCCGTGAGCTGCAGGTGCCGGTGATGGCGATCTCCCAGCTCTCCCGCGCGCCCGAGCAGCGCTCGCCGCCGAAACCGCAGTTGTCGGACCTGCGCGAGTCGGGACAGATCGAGCAGGACGCCGATCTCGTCGCCTTCCTCTACCGCGCCGACTACTACCGCGACCCCGACGAGGAGCCCGACGGCCTCGCCAACCTGATCATCGCGAAGCATAGGAACGGGCCGATCGCGACCAAGGAGCTGGTCTTCCTCGACCGCTACCCGAAGTTCGCCGACTACAGCGGCCAGGAAGCGCCGATCGACCAGCCGGTCGGCGAATCGCCGCCGCCCTACGAAGACGACATCGCCGCGTCGGGGCCGGAGTTCTGATGGCGATCGCCCGCTCCGAACCGTTCCGCGACCAGGTCTGCACGGTCGGCGTCTGCGACGGCTCCGGCTGGATCCTCGGCCCCGAGGACGTCGCCCGCCCCTGCGAGTGCCGCGCGGACCGGCTGCGCAAGAGCGCCGGCCGCGGAGTGTCGTCGGTGATCCCGCGGCGCTTCCAGGGCGTCTCCTTCGACCGCCCGCCGATCTCCGACATGGCGCGGGAATTCCAGGCCCGCGCGGCGGTCGACGCGGTCCGCGCCTACGTCGACCAGCTCGACGAGAACCTCGCGCGCGGGCGCGGGGTCTGGCTCTTCGGCGATCCCGGCACCGGCAAGACCACGCTCGGCATGCTCGTCTCCAAGCTGGCGCTGGAGCGCAGGCACACGGTGGCGATCTACTCGCTGCCGAAACTGCTGGCGCGGATCCGCCAGAGCTACGACGCCGGCCCCGACACCGACTCCTACATGGACCTGTTCCGGAAACTGACGACGGTCGACCTCCTCCACATCGACGACCTCGGCGCCGAGAAACGCTCCGACTGGGTGCTCGAGCAGCTCTACGCGCTGATCAACGAGCGCTACGAGACCGAACGGGCGGTCCTCGTGACCACCAACCTCGACGAAGCGGAGCTGACCGAGCAGATCGGGCGGCGGACGGTCTCGCGACTGGTCGAGATGTGCGACGGCTGTATGGTCCCGATGCACGGCGAGGATCACCGCCTCGCGGCCTAGCCAGGCGCGCCGCACCCGCCGCCCCTACACGTCAGAATTCACCCGGTGCCGGGCGTGGTCATAGTCGGCGCCCAGTGGGGCGACGAGGGCAAGGGCAAGATCACGGATCTGCTCGCCGAGCGGGCTACCACGATCGTCCGCTTCCAGGGCGGCAACAACGCCGGCCACACGATCGTCCGCGGTGGTGAGGAGTTCAAGTTCCACCTGATCCCGTCGGGGATCCTCCACGCCGACAAGACGTGCGTGATCGGCAACGGGGTCGTCGTCGACCCGCGCGTGCTGCTGAGCGAGATCGACGGGCTGAAACGGGCCGGGGTGAGCGTCGCCAACCTGCGGATCTCGGCGAATGCGCACCTGATCATGCCCTACCACGTGCTTCTCGATCAGGCCGGTGAGACGAAACTGGGGAAGAATTCGATCGGGACGACGCGGCGGGGGATCGGCCCCGCCTACGCCGACAAGGCGCTGCGACTCGGCATCCGCGTCCAGGATCTGCTCGACGAGAAGATCCTGCGGGCGAAGATCCGCGCCGCGCTCGAGCCCAAGCAGCAGGCACTGCGCGAGCTCTCGGTGCAGCGGCGCAAAGAGCGCAAGGCGGCGGGCGAGGAAACGAAGCCGGCGGCGGTGGACTCGATGGGTGGCGTCGACCCGCGGCCCGACCTGCACGCGATGGTCGAGGAGCACATCAACTACGGGCACCGGCTCGAGCCGCACATCGCCGACACGGCGAAGCTCTGCTGGGACGCGCTCGACGGCGGCGAGACGGTGATCTTCGAGGGCGCCCAGGCGACCCTGCTGGATCTGGACCACGGCACCTATCCCTTCGTCACGTCCTCGAATCCGATCGCCGGCGCGGCGACCGTCGGCGCCGGGGTCGGCCCGACCGACATCGACGAGGTCTGGGGGATCGCCAAGGCCTACACGACGCGGGTCGGCGCGGGCCCGTTCCCGACCGAGCTCCACGACGAGGTCGGCGAGCAGATCGTCGAGCAGGGCCACGAGTACGGGACGACGACCGGGCGCAAACGGCGGGCCGGGTGGATGGACCTGGTCGGGCTGCGCTACGCGGTGCGGCTGAACCGGATGGACGCGCTGGCGATCACCAAGCTCGACGTGCTGAGCGGGATCGGGCCGCTGCGGGTGGCGGTGCGCTACCGCTCGAAGGAGGGCGCGATCCTGGAGGAGTTCCCGTACCACCAGTCGATCCTCCACTCGGCGACCGCCGAGTACGAGGAGCTGCCCGGCTTCGACGCCGACATCAGCGAATGCCGCTCGGTCGAGGACCTGCCCCCCGAGGCCCGCGACTACCTCTCCTTCATCACCGAGTTCGTCGGCGTCCCGATCAAGATCGTCGGCGTCGGCCCCGCTCGCGATCAGGTTGTTTTGCTTGGCTGACCAGTCTTAATCGAAGCGCTTCTTTCCGCCAATCAGCGGGTTTATAGACTGGGAGCGGGTGGTATAGGTTGACCCGCGCAGGAACCGTTCCACGGTTTTACGCAAAGGTTTCGACGGCCAGTGGCTCACGATGGGTCGGCCGCAAAGGAGAGATATAGGGATATGCGCAAACACGTGCTGATGATTCTCGCCCTGGGGGCGTTGATAGCCGTCTCGGCGGTCGGGATCGCCACCGCGGCGGGGGGCGAAACTCCGGTCACGGTCAAGGTGGGGGAACTCGAACTGACGGCAAACGGCGGCTTCGCCCCGAAGGCGCTGTCGAAGACCAAACAGACGCCGATCTCGCTGAAAGCGGCGGGCGAAGTGAAAATGGAAAACGGGAGTCATCCGCCCGCGGTCCGCGAAGTGATCTTGGAAGCCGACAAAGCCGGCGAAGTCCACACGAAGGGCATCCCGACGTGTAAATCGGGTCAGCTGCAGGCGACCGAAACCACCGCGGCCGAAAAGGCCTGCGGCGACGCGCTGATCGGTGAAGGCGAGGCGACGGCGCAGGTTGCGTTCGCCGAACAGAAGCCGATCAACGTCAACTCGAAGATCCTCGTGTTCAACGGCGGGGAATCGGGCGGGAAGACGACGATGTTCATCCACGCGTACTTCAGCCAGCCGGTCAGCGGCGCGATCGTCACCACGGTGACCATCAAGAAGCACAAGCACGGCCGCTTCGGCACCCTGGCCGTGGCCAAAATCCCGCAGATCACGGGTGGCAACGGGTCGATCACCAAATTCAACCTTGAAATCTTCAAGAGCGTCAAGGTGAAGGGGAAGACCTACAACCCGATCAGCTCGAAGTGCGAAGACGGCAAGCTGAAAGTCCACGTCGAAGGCAAATTCGAAAACGGGGTCAAGGCGGCGACGGAAATCGTCCGCGCCTGCACGCCGAAGAAGTAGAGCCTCAAGGCAGAGCTCTCCTGACGAGAGCGCAGTGCGGAAGGGCGGCCTCCGGGCCGCCCTTTCTTTTTGCCTGCAAGGGGCGAGGACCCGCGGTCGCCGCGAGCCCTTGCAAATCTCCGCTCCGGAGTAGAAAGTAAGGAAGTTCCTTCCATACAGTCGTACCTGCGGGGGGCGACCACGAGATGCGTTCGGAGGCGGTGATGTACGACGGGGCGGCGATCGCGGCGGCCGAGCTTCGCTTCCGCGAAGACCTCTGGCGCACGGCGCCGATCGACGCGGTGGAAGAGGCTGGCGTCGAGTTCGCCCGCTTCGGGCCCCTCCTGGCGACCGTCTTCGGCGAGCTGCCGGAAACGAGCCTCCTCAACGTCGTCATGGGCGCGGCGGAGCCCGACGCGGTCGAGAAGGGCCACCTGGCCGAGGCGGTCGAATGGCTCCGCACCTGGGAGGTCGACTACCGCGTCTCGGTCGCGGGCGACCGCCCGTGCACCAAACGCGCCGAACAGTGGCTGGCGGCGCGCGGCTACGAACCGGGGGCGACGGTGCGCCGCTACGTCCACACGGCGCCGGCCACCTGCGCGCCGAGGCCCGGCCCGGTCCAGATCCGCGAGCTCGAGGAGATCGAGACCGAAGGCATGAGCCACATCTTCTCCGACGCCCTCGACCTGCCGAACCTCGCCACCGTCCTGATGATCGGCCTGCCCCGCCGGCCAGGTTGGAGCTGTTACGCCGCCCGCCTGGAGGGCCGCGAAGTGGCCTGCGGCTCCATGCTCGTGACCGGCAGGCTGGCGCTGCTCGGCCTCGACGC
>DASZUH010000354.1:0-1706 GCA_035547715.1 Solirubrobacterales bacterium | reverse complement strand
CACAACCTGCCGGGGCCGCCACGAGACGCCCGGGACCCAACTCGGACGGGCGGCGCCGGCCCGACGCCCGCCCGTGAAATCAGCCGTCTAGGAGAGCTCGACGCTTTCGATCGTCTTCGCCTCGAGCGGCTTGTCGCGGGCGTCGGTCTCCGAGGCCTCGATCGCGTCGACCGTCTCCATCCCCTCGACGACCTCGCCGAAGACGGTGTGCTTGCCGTCGAGCCACGGCGCCGCGCCGGTGGTGACGATGAAGAACTGCGAGCCGTTCGTGTTCGGCCCGGCGTTGGCCATCGCCAGTGCGCCGCGGACCACCTTGTGGTCGTTGAACTCGTCCTCGAAGGTGTAGCCGGGCCCGCCGGTCCCGGTGCCTTCGGGATCGCCGCCCTGGATCATGAAGTCGGGGATGACCCGGTGGAAGATCACCCCGTCGTAGAACCCTTCGCCCGCCAGTTTGCGGAAGTTCTCGACGGTTTTCGGCGCGTCCTCGTCGAAGAACTCGACGGTGATCGGCCCGGCATTGGTCTGCAGCGTGGCTTTCGACATGGCTCTGAGCCTAGCGTCCCCGAACCGTCACCGTGACCGGTGGCGAGGAACCCCGCGCGAAGGGCCAGCCGCCTTCGGCCGGGGCCGTCGCCCGCAGGCGGATCCGGTCGAGCCCGGTCACGTAGCGGAAGCGGTAGCCGGTGTCGAAGCGGCCCTTGGCGTCGGTGCGGACGACGAGCGCCGGGCGCCAGCGACCGGTCGCCCGCTCGAGGTACTGGATCGCGACGAGCTTGCCGCGGCCGGAGACGCGCGCCGGGCCGAGCTCGACGCGCCCGTGGAGGCGCACCGACTCGCCGGTCTCAAGCTCGGTCGGCTCGGCGGCGAGGCTCACCGCGGCGCGGACGCGGAGCGCGAGCGCGCGGCGCGGCGCAGGCGCGAACCCGCCGCCGCCGTGGAAGGAGACGACGACGCGGCGCGAGATCCCGGCCGGCAGTCGCACGGCGAGGCGCCCGCCCCGGCCGGTGACGACGCGCCGCCGTTCCGGCGCGCCGCCGATCCCGGCCGCGCCGCGCACGAGGACGGTCACCGGTCGTCCCTCGATGCCGCGGCGGCTCGCGTCGGTCAGCCGGCCGCGGACCTCGACCGCGGTCCCGTAGTCGACGGTCAGGCTCGCCCCGGACGCCCCGATCGAGCCGCCGCGGCGGCGATCCCAGGCCGCGAACGCCCTGGCCCTCACCGCGCCGGCTCGCCGGCCGCCGACCGGCACCAGGTGGGCGACGAGGCGCGTGGCGCGACCCGGCCGGCCCGCCGAGCGCGCGCCGACGCCCTCACCGTCGCGGGAACCGGCACGGGCTCCGGACGACCCCTTCCCGGCCTTGCCCGGCTCGGACGCCTGGCCCTTCGCCTCGGCACCACCCGCCGCCGCCCGCATCTGGGCAGAGGACGAGTTCCCCGCCAGGTCGGTGGCGGTGACGCGGAAGGAGTAGACGCCCGCGCCCAGATCTCCCGGCAGGTGAGCGGTGAGCGTCGCCGGCCCCGAGCCGTCCCGATCGATTTCGGTCGGCAGGTCGGCCCACGCTTCCGCGTCGGACCGGCGCATCGAGATGGTGCCCGCGCCGGGCCCCGAGTACCGATCGCTCACCTTCGCCGCGACCTGGCCTTCCCCGCCGCCGACGAAGGTGACCGCGGGCGGCGAGTTGTCGACCTCGATCTGGACTCCGGGG
>DASZUH010000353.1:0-24993 GCA_035547715.1 Solirubrobacterales bacterium | reverse complement strand
TACGCCGCCTCGAAAATCGGCTACTAGGCGGTTGATTCCACGGACGGGCGTCGCGCTTGCGGTTGTAGCCGGCGCGGCCACGACCCGCGCGGGCGAAGCGCCTCGGTCCTTTCCGGCTCTGAGCTTGCGAGGGATGAAATTCGGAGGGGGGAAAGGGGCGCCCGGCGGAGACGTCAAGGTGGATGCGCTTCTCCGGTTCCCCGACTTTTCCGCTGCTGGTCTGCCTCGCCCTGCTCGCGACGGGGACCGCGCCGGCCCTGCTCGGGCCGTCGCTCGGGGCCGCCCTCGGCGCCTCCTTCGCCTTCGCCGCGATCGCCGAGGCGGCGCTCCGGCGTGAGCGTCGGCGCCTCCTCGGGCCGGCTTTCGCCGCCGTCCTCGGCCTCGGCCTGCTGATCGGCCCCGGCATGGCGCCGGCGTTCGCCCCATGGGGGGTCTACGCGGTCGCCCTGGTCCTCGTCGGCGAGCTGATCGGCGCCCGCGCGGCGCGCCTCCACCGCGAAGCGGTGACCGATCCGCTCACCGGCCTGCTGAACCGCGAAGGCCTCCGCCAGGCGGCGACGCGGGCGGCGGCGCGTTGCCGCAAGCGGGGCGAGCCGCTGACCCTCGTCCACCTCGACCTCGACGACTTCAAGGAGGTCAACGACAGCTTCGGCCACGCCGCCGGCGACCGCCTGCTGCGCGACTGCGCCGCGAGCTGGTCGGCCGCGCTCGCCCCCGCCGACCGGCTGGCGCGGGTCGGCGGCGACGAGTTCCTGCTCCTGCTGCCCGGCCGCGATCGCGAGGGGGCGGAGCGACTGGTCGAGCGCCTGCGCTTCGGCTCGCCGACCGGCTGGAGCCACGGCTGCGCCGAGCTCGCCGCCGACGAGGACCTCGAGAACTGCCTGCTGCACGCCGACGCCGCCCTCTACGCGGCGAAGGACCGCCGCGAACCGCGGCCCGACCGCGCCGACCGCCGCGGCCGGCGCCACACCCGTCTTGAAGGGCGCCCCACGGTCGCCCGCCGAGTTCACGCCCGATGAAAGGAAGCGAAGTGACCGCCACGCCCCCGAGGTTCCGCCACCGCCGCCTGCCCCTCCTCGCGCTCGCCGTCCTGGCGCTGTCGGCGGCGACGCTCTGGGTCGGTGCGGACGGCGCCCTCGCCGCCGGGTCCTCGACCGAAATCAAAGTCGAACGGACCAACGCCAAACCGCAGAACTCGGGCGCGGCGACGATCTACCGGATCAACTTCTCCTGCTCGAGCGTCTCCGGCAGCGGCGAAAGCTGCGGCGAAGACCCGACGATCAGGATCCCGCTCGACCAACTGACCTCCTCCTTCCTCGAAACGCCGCCGATGAACGGCGGCGAATGGCACTACGCGGCGAGCAGCGGCGTCGCCGGGCTGGTCAAGGCGGGCAAAGTCGTCGGTGACGAATACGTGATCGAACTCGACGCGACGAAAGTCAAAGCGGGCGACTCGGACACGGTCGAATTCACCGTCACCCCGCCCAACGGCACCACCCCGAACGGGACCGCCTGGCTGATCGAACCGAGCTTCGAAACGAGCGAAATCCCGCCCGTCAAAGTGCCGGCCGCGGCCGACGGGGAAGCGGCGGCAAAAGCCGAACTCTCGGTCTCCAAGACGACCCTCGACGGCAGCAAGTTCTACGTCCGCGGCCACGAAGTCACCTTCAACATCGCCGCCCAGTGCTTCAAAAGCACCTCCACCGGCAAGCTCTTCATGACCGAAGGCTCGCTCGTCGACCAGCTGCCCGCGGGCCTCGAATTCGTCTCCGCCACGCCCGAACCGACCGCGGTCTCCGGCAACTCGATCACCTGGGAATACCCGGACGCCGAATCGATGCCGAAAGGCTGCGGCGTCGGCAGCGAAGGGCCGACCGCCTACCAGCTGATCGCGCGGATCCCGGCCACCGCCGCGGACGACGAAGAATTCGTCAACGAAGTCACCTTCAGTGGCAAGCCGATCGACCAGGAACCGCTGCCGACGATCGGCAAAGCCGAACTCACCGCGCTCGCCGAACCGCCGGCCGACCCCGGCGTCTTCCTCGGCAAGACCGCGCAGGCGCCGATCTGCATCGAAGGCGCGGGCTCGGGCTGTTACCTCGGCACCTACCCCGGCAACTGGATCAAACCGATCAACCCGGCCCCGAGCCGGCGGCCCGGCTCGGCCGAGGGCCGCTTCGACATCAACGTCGACTACACCGTCTCGCGCGCCTACGAAACGGCCGTGATCGACCCGATGCCCTGCCTCGAAAACCTCAGCGGCAGCGAATACTCCTCGCCCGCCGTGGTCGGCGAAGTGAAGGGCACGGCGGTCCCGGCCTGCGCCGAACCGGCCTTCCACCCGACCGTCGTCTGGGTCGCCGCGCCGAGCCTCGAAGCGGCGCTGAAAGAAGGCTGGCAGCCACTGGCGGTCCTCGTCGACGGCACCGAAGTCGCGCTCAGCGCCGGGACCACCGGCGAAGGCGGCATCTACTTCGACGTCCCCGCCGGCGACGTTGAGACCGTGAAGGCGATCGAGCTGCCGCCGAACCTGCAGCTGACCGACAACCGGCTGGCGATGAGCGTCTTCGGCTACGCCGACGGCAGCCTCGACGGCGGCGACATCCTCCACGACGTCGCCTACGCGAGCGCCTACCCGATCGGCGTCCCGACCGCCGCCCGCACCTCGAACGACGACGCGAAGATCTTCATCGAACCGCAGGAATTCCAGCTCGGGATCAACAAGTCCTTCGGCGGCCTCAGCCTCGGGACCGGCGGGGTGAAGCAGCTGGCGACGATGAACCTCGCGACCTCGGTCAGCATCCCGCCCGGCAAAGCGCTCCCCGCCGACGTGATCCTGGCCGACTGGCTGCCGGCCGGGATGACCTGGTCGAACCCGGTCGCGAAAGGCAGATTCACGATCGCCAACGGGCTCACCGGCCCGGAAACGGTGGAAGCGACGATCACCCACGAAGCCGACTACCGCGAACCGGGGCGCGAACTGATCCGCGTCACCCTGCCCCGGGCGGCCTTCGAAAAATCGGGCCAGGGCGGCTTCTTCACGATCACCCCGGAAGCCAACCTCTTCCGCATGTCGGTGGCGAACGAAACCGGCACCTTCGCCAACTCGGCCCAGATCTTCCTGCCGGGCGCCGAACTGCGCGGGACCTGCGGCAACGGCCAGGGCACCGGCACGGCCGAATTCGAGTCGAAAGACGAAGCGGACCTGTCCGGGACCGGCGAAGAAAACGAAGACTTCTGCCAGTCGACGACGGAACTCCACGTCACCGTCGCCGGCACCCCGAACCTCTCGCTGCGCAAGCTCGTCCACGGCGACGCCGAAGGGACCGCGCCGCCGAAAGGGGCGCTCGGGATCGGCCAGGCCAACCGCCACGGCTACGGCGTCTTCAGCCTCATCTGGTCCAACAACGGGACCGCGCCGCTGAAGGAACCGGTGATCTACGACATCCTTCCCTACGTCGGCGACACCGGCGTCGACGAAGGCCAGGCGGGCAACGCCCGCGAAAGCGAATTCGCCACCGAATTCAAAGCGATCACCACCCTGCCCGCCGGGGTCACGGTCGAATACTCGACCTCGACGAACCCCTGCCGGCCCGAGGTGAATGCCGCGGCGCCGGCCTGCGAAGAAGACTGGTCGCCGACCGTGCCCGCCGATCCGACCACGGTGAGGGCGCTGAAATTCTTCTCCGGCGCCACCTACCCGCCCGAATCGCCGCCGCTGACGATCGAATTCGAACTGCGGATCCCGAACGGCGACGTCAACGACGTCGCCTGGAACAGCGCCGCGACCGACGCGCTGACGACCGGCACGACGCCGACGGCGCTGCTGCCCGCCGAACCGCCGAAGGTCGGCATCACCGCGCCCGCCGCGTTGATCGAACCGACGATCGCGACCGCCGTCTCGGCCGCCTCGGGCCTGCCCGGCAAACCGTTCTCCGACACGATCGAAGTCGAAGGCACCGACGAACTGAACGGTACGGCGAAATGGAAGCTGCTCGGTCCGGTCGCGCCGGTCGCCAACAGCTGCACGGGCCTCGGTTGGGCCGGGGCGGCGACCGTCACCGAAGGTGAATTCGCGCTCGACCCGAGTGCCACGACCACGACCGAAGTGACCCCGGTGAGCGCACCGACCGCGCACGGTTGTTACGGCTACGAAGTCACGGTCGAAGGCCCGGGCTTCGAAACCACGACCAGCCCCGCGGGCACTGCGGGTGAGACCGTGCTGATCCACCCGGCCGGCGCGGTGCTCGGCACGCAGGTCTCCGCCGCCTCGGTGCTGCCGGAAGCCGAGGTCACCGACGCGATCACGGTCCTCGGCAGCGAAGGGTTCCCGGGCAGCGCGGAATGGACGCTGCTCGGCCCGGTGGCGCCGGTCGCAGGCGCCTGCGAAGCGGTCGACTGGACCGGCGCGGCGACCGTCGACCAGGGGACGATCGCCTTCGCCGGCGACGAAACGAAGTCGACGACGCCGACCGCGGTCACCGCCCACGGCTGCTACGGCTACGAAGTGACGCTCGAAGGCGAACACCTCGCCACCGTCACCAGCCCGGTCGGCAGCGTCGGGGAGACCGTGCTGGTCCACCCGGCGGCGCCGACGCTCGTCACCCACGCCTCGGCCGGGTCGGTGCTGCCCGGCACCGCCGTCACCGACGCGATCGCGATCGAAGGCACCGCGGGCTTCGCGGGCACCGCCGCCTGGCGGCTCGCCGGCCCGGTCGCGCCCGGCGCCGGCGGCAGCTGCGAAGCGGCCGACTGGACCGGCGCCGAAACCGTCGCCGAAGGTGAAATCGAATTCGAAGAAGACGGGACCGTGGACACGACCCCGGCCACGGTCACCGACCACGGTTGCTACGGCTACGAGGTGGTCGTCGAAGGCGAACACCTGGCGACGACGACCAGCGCGCTCGGCAGCGCCGGCGAGACGGTCCTCGTCCACCCGGCGACGCCGATCTTGGCGACGACCGCGAGCCCGGGTTCGGCCGAACCCGGGGCGGTGGCGTCCGACCTGATCACGGTGAGCGGCGCCGGCTCCTTCGCCGGGACCGTCCACTGGAAGCTCCTCGGCCCGGTCGCCGGCTCGGCCCAGGGCTGCGACGGCCTCGACTGGTCGGGCGCCGCGGTCCTCGCCCAGGGCGAATTCCCGATCGCCGGCGACGGCGCCACGTCAACGCCGGGCACGAAGCTCGACGCGGCGGGTTGCTACGGCTACGAGGTGACGGTCGAAGGGCCGCACCTGGTGACGGTGACGAGCGCCCGCGGCAGCGCCGGCGAGACGGTGCTGATCAAGGCGCCGGTGCCGCCCGCGACGCCGGTGACGGCCAAGGCCGCGGCCGCGCCCGACCTGCGGATCACCAAGCGGGTCGACGAGAGCAGCGTCGAGGTCGGCAGGCCGCTCCACTACACGATCGAAGTCGAGAACAAGGGCGATGGGGCGGCGGCCGACACGGTCGTCACCGACACGCCGAAGACGCCGCTCGCCTTCGTCTCGGCCCGGTCGAGCCGCGGCAGCTGTGGGCACTCGTTCCCGTTGACCTGCAGGTTGGGGACGCTGGCGCCCGGGGCCAAGGTGACGATCGCGGTGGTCGCCACGCCGCAGGCCGGCGGTGCGGTGCTGAACAGCGCCACGGTGAGCTCGCCGGACGAGCGGGCCGCCAAGGGTGGCAAGGGCGCCCACGGCGTCAAGGCCGCGGCGGCCTCGCGGGCGCTGATCCCGTTGCGGCTGAGCAAGACGGTGGCGCCGAAGGCGGTCGAGGCGGGCGGGAGGCTGCACTACGCGATCACGGTCGGCAACCCGACCGCGGCGACCGCCCACGGGCTGAAGGTCTGCGATCGCCTGCCCGCCGGGCTCGCCTACGTCTCCTCGAGTGCCCCGGCCAAGCTCAGCGAAGGCAGCTACTGCTGGACGATCGCGGCGCTGAAGGGGAGCGCGAAGAAGCGGATCCGGGTCGTCGCCCGGGCGCTCGCGGGAGCCGGCGGCAGGCTCGTCAACACCGCCGTCCTCCGCGGCGCCGACGCGGTCCGTCGCGAGGCGACCGCGCCGGTTCGGGTGAAGGCCCGCCCGGCCCGCGAAGGCGGGGTGACCGGCTGAGCGGCCGGGTCCGGAGGGCGGCGGCGGGGATGCTCGTGGCCGTCGCCCTCCTGGCGCCGGCCGCGCGGGCGGCGGAAGCGCCCCCGCCCGGTACCGCCGCCAAGGCACCCCCGGCGGAACCGCCCCCGTCGGGCGCCGCCGCGAAGGCACCAACGGCGGAACCACCCTCGGCTGGTGGGCCGCCTGCGCCCGCCCCGATCGCGGCCCCGAGTCGGGACGACGGCGCCGCGGCCGCACTTATCGTGGCTCCCACCGCGGCCCGCTCGCGACCCGGCGGCGGCCACGTCGTCACCCGCCTGCGCGGCGAAACGGCCTGGTCGCACGAGGCGCAGGTCCTGCTCGTCCTCGGCTCGGCCGAGGTCGGCGGGCGCGAGTGGCTGCGGGTGCTGCTGCCGGTGCGGCCCGGCGGCAGCGCCGGCTGGATCCCTGCCGACCGGGCCCGGCTCCGGCCCGACGACCTCTGGCTCGAACTCGACAAGGGCGCCCGGCGCCTCCGCGCCTACCGCGACGGTCGGCTGGTGCACCGCTACCCGGTCGTGATCGGTCGCGCCGCGACGCCGACCCCGGGCGGGCTCGCCGCGGTCTACGAAGTCAACCGCCAGCCCGACCCGACCGGCTTCCTCGGTCCGTGGGCCCTGCCGCTGACCGCGCTCTCGCCGACGCTGCGGAGCTTCGGCGGCGGGCCGGGGCGGATCGCGATCCACGGCCGCGACGGCGAAAGCCTGGCCGACCCGCTCGGCAGCGCCGCCTCGCACGGCTGCATCCGGATCCCGAACGTCGGGATCCGCTGGCTGGCCGCCCACGCCGCGCCCGGCACCCCGGTCCTGATCGTCGACTGAGGTGTCTTCGGCGCCCGGGTAGTTTTCCCGCCGTGCCCGAACCGCCGACCGCCGAGAAGCCCCGCGTCGCCGCCCGCGCCGACGCGTTCGAGCGGCTGCGGGAGGTCGTCCCGGCCGGGGTCGAGCTGGTCCGGATCGACGACGACCTCGACCTCGAGACGGTCGACTTCCTCGTCCCGTCCCATGCCGACAAGGCGACCCTCGCGGCGCTGCCGGGGCTGACCCGCGTCGCCGTCGTGCAGACGCTTTCGGCGGGGACCGACTGGGTCGAGAAGCGGATGCCGCCGGGGGCGACGCTCTGCAACGCCCGCGGCGCGCGCGACCGGCCGGTCGCGGAGTGGGTGGTCGCGGCGCTGCTCGGTGCCTCCTCGCGGACGCTCGAACGCGCGTCGGCGACGAGCTGGAGTTCGCTCGAGCTGGAAGACATGGAGAGCTGGACGGTGCTCGTCGTCGGCATGGGCTCGATCGGCCGCCAGGTGGCCCGCCTCCTCGAGCCCTTCGGGACGCGCGTCGTCGGCGTCGCCTCGCGCGCCCGCGAGAGCCTCCACGGAGTCGACGAGCTCCCCGGCCTGCTGCCGGGCGCCGACGCCGTCGTCCTCCTCGTCCCGCTCACCGAAGACACGCGCGGCCTGATCGGCGCCGCCGAGCTGGCGGCGATGCGCGACGGCGCGCTCCTCGTCAACGCCGCCCGCGGCCCGGTCGTCGATACCGACGCCCTCGTCGCCGAGGTCGCCGGCGGTCGCCTCCGCGCTGTCCTCGACGTCACCGACCCCGAGCCGCTGCTCGACGGTCATCCCCTCTGGACCGCCCCCGGCGTCCTCTCGATCACACCCCACATCGCCGGCGACTCCCCGCTCGGCCACCGGCGCGCGATCGACCTCGCCGCCCGCCAGGTCGGTCGCTGGCTGGCCGGCGAAGAGCTCGAGAACGTCGTGCCTCGGTAGGCGATCGAGTCCTCGCGCGGTTCGGCGCCCCGGACCGCCGCCGGCTGACGCCCGAGTTGGGGGCCTTGCCTCGGGTGGCACGCCGGCGCCCGGAGCGGGAGCGGGGAGCGGCAAGGGACGCGGCCGTCCCGTCCACGGCCCTGGCGGGCTGTGGCCGTGGCCGGGACGGCCGGGTCTGCGGGGAGAGGACAAGGGTCCGTGCGTCCCGCGGGTAGAGAGGCGCATGGTCCGCCACGAACGCCAAAGGTCCGTGACACCCCCCATGTTGATGGGCCGAAAAGCGCTGATATAGAGCGCTTTTCGGCCCATCGACATGGCGTGCGCTCGGGACCGTGACGAGAGGGTGGAGTTCGTCGCGCCCCTGTGACCGGAAGGGCCCGGGCGCGCATGATTCGTGATGACGACCCATGGGACGTCACGGTCCCTCCCGACTTCCTCATCGCGCAGATTCATCTACCGGACCTTGACCACACCATGGTGTGGTCAAGGTCCGGTACGCGTCATAGGCCCGATCTCCAGGTGACGGAACCCATGAGGATCCGTGACGTTCCGGGCGGGACCGTGACGGAAGCCCGGAGTTCCTCCCGTCCCTGTGACGCCTTCCCCACGGAACCCCCACGTCCCGGGCGTCTCGTGGCGGTCACAACCTGCCAGGGCCGCCACGAGACGCCCGGGACGCGACTCGGACGGCCGCCCCGCCCGCGAACCACGCCCGCAAACCACGCCCGTTCCGCCCGCTTCGGATACCCCTAAACGGAGGGTGTCTCCTCTCCTGGCCTGGCCGACCGTTAAGGTTGGATAAATGATTGGCGCGGAAAGGATCTACCGGTGCTGCAGTTCGTAGAACCGACGCGCGAACGCGACTGCACCAAGGAGGCCGACGCCGCCCGCCAGAAGGGGCCCGACGGCCACACGATCCTCGTCAACGGGGCACTCGCCGCCGGCCTCGCGCTGCTGGCCGCGGCCGCCGTGATCTGGGTCCCCTTCCTGGCGCCGATCCGCCACCGCTTCGAGGACACCGAGCCGGGCTGGGTCGTGCTCGCCTTCGTCCTCCAACTGCTCTCGGTGCTGAGCTTCGTCGTCGCCCTGCGCGGCGCCTTCGACCGGCGGCTCGGCTGGCGCGAGTCCTTCGACGTCGGCGTGGTCGAGGAGAGCGCCAACGTCTTCCTGCCCTCCGGCGGCAGCGGCGGCCTGGCGCTCGGCGCCGTGATCCTGATCCGCTCCGGCATCCCGACCGCGTTCGCGGTCAAGCGCTCGGCCGTCCTCTTCCTCGTCACCAGCGGGGTCAGCCTCGGCGCGCTGATCGTCTTCGGCGCGCTCGAGGCGGCCAACCTCCTCCCCGGCGACGCCTCCTTGGCGGCGCCGCTGATCCCGGCGGCGGGCGCGGCGCTCGTCGTCGCCCTGGTGATCGTGGCACCGCGGGCGGTGCCGACGATCGACGCGAGCCGCGGCGGCAAGGTCCGCCACGCCGCCGCGGCGGCGCAGGCCTGGCTGGTCGCCGCGGTCGACGAGAGCGTCGAGATGATCGCCTCGCGCGAAACGCTCCTGATCCTCGGCTCGATCGGCTACTACGCCTTCGACGTCGCCTCGATGGGCGCCGCGTTCGAGGCGCTCGGCGGCTGCGGCCCGGCGCTCGGGCTCTTCGTCCTCGCCTACACGCTCGGGCACGGCGGCGCGATCGTGCCGATCCCCGGCAGCGCCGAGGGCGGCCTGGTCGGCGCCTTCACGCTCTACGGCGCGCCGCTCAGCCTCGCCGTCGGCGGCATCCTCCTCTACCGCGTCTTCCACGCCGGGGTGCCGTTCCTGCTCGGCGCGCTCGGGCTCGCCGACATGGGCCGGCATCGCCACGACGGCGCTGCCGTTACCGAGACCCCGGAGCCCGCCGAGGCGCAGGAGCCCGCCGAGGCGCCGATCGAGGCCGCCGTCCCGAAGTAGGTCAGGGCTCGACCGAGACGGCGGCGAAGGGCCGTCGCCCGCGGCGGTCGGCGCGCGGCCGGGGCTCGCTCAGCCAGACCAGCATCGCGGTGGCGGCGAAGGCGATCCCGACCCCGCAGACGGCGAGCCAGCCGCCGGCGCTCCAGGCGATCGAGCCGGCCGCCGAGCCGACCGCGCCGCCGGTGAAGTTCGAGGCGACGTAGGCGGTGGTGACGCGGCCCGTCGTCTCGCGGCCGAGCGCGTAGATCACGCCCTGGCTGAGCACGTTCTGTCCCTGCACGCCGAAGTCGAGCACGACCAGGCCGAGCAGGATCGCCGGGACGCTGTGGCGGCCGAGGTAGAAGATCGGCCAGCTGAGGACGACGGCGGCGAGGACGACGCCGGTGAAGACCCGGCCGAGGCCGCGGTCGTGGAGGCGGCCCATCCAGGTCGCCGCGATCGTGCCGCCCAGGCCGGCGAGGCCGAAGAGGCCGATCGTCGCCGCGCCGAAGTTGAACGGCGGGTCGGAGAGGAGGAAGGAGAGCGTCGTCCAGACCAGGCTGAAGCCGGCGAAGCCGCAGGCGCCGTAGACCATGCGCCGGCGCAGCACGGCCTCGCGGCGGACCATCGAGGCGACGCTGCCGAGCAGCTCCCGGTAGCCGATCGAGGTCGAGGGACGGCTGTCGGGCATCGCCCGCCAGAGGGCGACGGCGAGGATCGCCATCGCCGCGGCGGCGAGGCCGAAGACGACGCGCCAGCTGGCGGCCCCGGCGAGCAGGCCGGCGAAGGTGCGGCCGAGGATCAGGCCGGAGAGGAGGCCGCTCATCACCATGCCGACGACGTGGCCGCGTTCGCCCTCGGGGGCCAGCGTGCTGGCGAAGGGGACGAGGATCTGGCAGACGACCGAGGTCGCGGCGGCGATCCCGATCGCCAGCGCGAGCAGGTCGAAGCTCGGGGCCACGGCGGCGCCCCCCATGCCGACGCAGCTGATCACCAGCAGCACGGCGACCAGCTTGCGCCGGTCGGAGAGGTCCGAGAGCGGGGCGAGGAAGACGATGCCGAGGCCGTAGGAGACCTGCGAGACCGTCACCAGCAGGCCGGCGGTGCCGTCGGAGACGCCGAACTGGGCGCCGATCGCCGAGAGCAGCGGCTGCGCGTAGTAGAGGTTGGCGACGGTGAGGCCGCAGCTGACCGCGAGCAGCAGGACGAGCTTGCGCGGGACCGGCCTCGGGGCGGGCGCGGCGGCGGGGGACCGGGTCTCGGCAGGCACCTCTTCAAGTTAAGCGACGCTGCACGTCCACCTCTTGTGGGATGGCTCACAGAAGGACCCGTTCGGCGGGCGGCGCGGGCGGGCGACGATCACTTTACGACAGGATCACCGCGTGACCGACCTGCTCCTCGACCCGCCGCGGGCCACCGCCGCGCGCGCCCGCCACACGCGGCTGGGCCTCGCGGCGATCTGCCTCGCCTTCCTGATGATCACGACCGACACGACGATCGTGAACGTCGCGCTCGGGCCGATCGTCGCCGATCTCGGCGGCTCCCTCTCCGGCGCCCAGTGGATCGTCAGCGCCTACACGATCGCCTTCGCCACCTTCCTGCTCAGCGCCGGGGCGCTGGCCGACCGGATCGGGTCGAAGACCGCGCTGCTCGCCGGTCTCGTGGTGTTCGGGATCGGCAGCGCGGCCTGCGCGGCGGCGCCCTCGATGGGGATCCTGGTCGCGGCGCGGGCCGTGCAGGGCCTCGGCGCGGCGGCGCTGATGCCCTGCTCCCTGGCGCTGATCACGCACACCTTCCCCGCCGGGCCACAGCGGCGCGGCGCGCTCGCCGCCTGGGGCGGCATCTCCTCGATCGGCCTCGCCGCCGGGCCGGTGCTCGGCGGCGCGATCGTCGACGGCGTCGGCTGGCGTCTGATCTTCCTCGTCAACCTGCCGATCGCCGCCCTGTCGCTGGCCGGGGTGCTCGCCTACGTGACCGAGACGCGGCGCCACCGCCATCCCCTCGACCTCCCCGGGCAGGCGCTGATCATCGTCGCCCTCGGCGGGCTCAGCGGCGGCTTCATCCTCGCCGGCTCGCTCGGCTGGGGCGCGGCGGCGACGGTCGGCCTGCTCGCCCTGGGCATCCTCGCCGCGCTCGGCTTCTGGCGGGTCGAGCGCCTGGTCGCCCTGCCGATGATCCCGCCCGAGCTCTTCCGTCGCCGCCGGTTCCGCGCCGTCGTCACCGTCGGCGGCATCTACAACTTCTGCTTCTACGGCAATCTCTTCGTGCTCTCGCTCTTCTTCCACGAGGAGCTCGGCCTCTCCCCCTTCGACACCGGCCTGGCGCTGCTGCCGCTGACCCTCGCGATCGGCGTCATCGCCTTCACCTCGGGGCGGATGATCGCCTACCTGGGCGAGTGGCGGGCGATGATCTCGAGCCTCGGCGCGGGCGCCGTCGGCGCGGCGCTGCTGGCCGTGTTCGGCGGCGATTCGGTGGCACTGACGATCGTCTTCTCGCTCCCCTTCGCCCTCGTCTCCCTGACCATGCAGGCGATGACGGCGCTGGCGATGGAGGGCGTGCCGGTCGAGCGGATCGGCCTCGCCGCCGGCGTCCAGAACGCGGCGCGTCAGGCGGGCGGCGCGCTCGGCGTCGCCCTGCTCGGCACCCTGCTGGCCGCCGGCAACGGCCTCTCCCTGCACCTGCCGATCGGCCTGATCGCGGCGCTCGAGCTGGTCGCGGTCGCGATCACGGTGGCGGGCCGCCGCGGCGACCGGGCGCCCGATTGTCACCGGGCCGGCGACGAAACGGCCAGCAGAATCGCCCCCGAGCCGCAGTGAGTTCGCACTTCCTGCCGCCATCCGGAACCTTCTGCGAACTCACCGGGTCGGGGCGCCACGGGCGCGCATGATTCGCCGCGAAGACGCGGCTTCCGTGGCGAAGGCGAGGATTCCGTGACGAAGGCCCATGGAACGCCAGGATCCCTCCCCACTCCCACATCACCCCCACGACGACTGGTCACCTGTCCCCCTTATGGGGTGGACAACCGACCAGTCGTGCACTTGTCCCCCTCATGGCGGGGACAAGTGCACGGACGTCGCTCGGTCCGATGTGGACCGTGACGAACCGCCCAGGCAGCCGGCCCGAACCGGGCGCTCCACTGCGCCTCGACGCCCGGGTAGAGCCGACGACCTCGACGCCGGTCCTCATAACGTCTGAACATCTGTTCAGCTATTCTCGGGCGCGTGAGTCACGGCGCCACTCCCGATCCGAGCGAGCTCCTCGACCCCGCCCAGGCGCGGCAGGTGGCGGAGACGATGCAGGCGCTGGCGACGCCGAGCCGGCTGCGGATCCTCGCCTGCCTGCACGAGGGCCCGGCGTCGGTCGGTGAGATCAGCGCCGCGGTCGGCATGGACGGCTCGGCGGTGTCGCATCAGCTGCGGATCCTGCGACACCTGGGACTCGTGACCGGGGAGCGCGACGGCCGGCGGGTCAACTACTCGCTCTACGACGACCACGTCGCCCAGCTGCTCGAGCAGGCGATGTCGCACGTCGAACACCTGCGGCTCGGGCTGGCCGACCAGGTGCGGCGGGCCGACACCACGGTCGCCGGATGAGCGCCCACGGGCAGGCGCACGACCACGGGCATTCGCACGGCGACCACGGCCACAGCCACGGGCTGGTCGCGAGCTCGATCAAACGCTCGCGCGCAGGGGTCCGGGCGGTGCTCGTCAGCCTGCTCGTCCTCGGCGCGACGGCGGCGGCGCAGATCGTCGTCTTCGTTCTCAGTGGCTCGATCGCGCTGCTCGCCGACCTGATCCACAACGTCGGCGACGCGCTCACCGCGGTGCCGCTCGGCGCCGCCTTCCTGATGCACTCCCTCAAGGCCGAGAAGTACGCGGGCTACTTCGTCGTCGCGACGATCTTCGTCAGCGCCTGCGTCGCCTTCGGCGAGTCGGTCGACCGGCTCGTCCATCCGCAGCAGCTGAGCCACCTCTGGGCGCTGGCCGGGGCAGGCCTGATCGGCTTCCTCGGCAACGAGGGCGCGGCCTACGTCCGCCTGCGGGCGGGGCGGCGACTGCAGAGCCCGGCCCTGGTCGCCGACGGCCACCACGCCCGCACCGACGGCATCGTCAGCCTCGCGGTCGTCGCCGGCGCGATCCTCGTCGCCCTCGGCGTCACGGTCGCCGACCCGCTGATCGGCATGGTGGTGACGATCGTGATCCTGCGGATCACCTGGCAGTCCTGGCTGACCGTCCGCGCCGCCCCCGGCGACCCGGCCCTGTGACCCGCCTCCGCACCCCTCCATCCGCCGCCACGCTCGTGGCCGCCATTGAATAAATGAGTCGATCCATTTAAGTCGCGTCGGCCGTCGGCCGATGGAGAGCGGGAGTTACCTCGTTTCCGGCCGTACGGCCGACCTTCGTGCGCCCTCGCGCGCCCGTCCTCGTCCCCCACCCCTTTTTTCAGATGAAAAAACTCTCTCTGTTCCTCGTCACGTCCCTCGTCCTCGCCCTGATCGGCGCGAGCGCCGCCGGCGCCGCCCCCAAGCAGGGCCACACCGGCCTCGCGAACCCGAAGGTCGCGATGCTGCTCGAACTGCAGCACCCGGGCGGCCTCAACCGCTTCGTCCGCCGCGTGTCCGACCCGACCGATCCGCTCTACCGGCACTACTCGACGGTCGAGCAACTCGTCGCCCGCTACGGCGCGAAGCCGAAGGTGACCAGGCGGGTCACCGACTGGTTTACCCGGCACGGCGTGCGCACGACCCTCTCGCCGACCCACACTTTCGTCACCGCCGAACTCCCCACGCGCCGCGCCGACCGGCTCCTGCCGCCCGCCCCGGGCGCGGCCACGGCGAGCAGCGCCGGCGCCGGCCTCCGCCCCCGGACCGTCCCCGCGGCGCTCCGCGGCGCCGTCGCGCGCGTCTCGGTCGGCTCCGACCTCCCCGTCCACACCGACGACGCGATCGGCCCGGCGCCCGCGGCCGAAGCCGAAGGCGGCACCAAGGGCAAGGGCAACTACGGCTCGATCCTCTTCCACACCGGCACCGCGAGCGGCTGCGCGGCGGCGGAGAGCGGCGAAGAATTCCCGCTCGAACCGTTCACCCCGAACCAGTACCTGACCGCCTACGGCGACACCACGCTGCACTCGCGCGGGCTGACCGGCAAGGGCGAGAGGGTCGCCGTCGTCGAGCAGGGCGGCTTCAAGCGCTCCGACATCGAAGCCTACGACCGCTGCTTCGGCATCAAGAAGACCCCGCCGACGTCGGTGGAAGTCATCACCGGCGCCAAACGGCCGGCCGCCGAAGACGAGACCACGCTCGACCTCGAGCAGCTCAGCGTCGCCGCTCCCGGACTGGACCACATCTACGTCTACGAGGCGTCGGAAGACATCGAGGGCATCGTCCTCGCCGCCGGCAACGCGCTCGGCAATCCGGGGAGCCGCCCGAACGTGATCTCGATCTCGCTCGGGCTCTGCGAGCCGCAGGTCCACGGTGGCGCCCTCGCCTGGCGCGACGCCCTCGACGGCATCTTCGCCGTCGCCGGCGGCTCCGGGATCTCGGTCCTGGTCTCCTCCGGCGACCAGGGGTCGAGCGGCTGCCGCGGGGTCGACACCGAAACCGGCGCGGAGACCGGACTGCCGATCCAGGCGGTCTCGCTGCCCTCGTCCTCGCCCTACGTGACCGCCGTCGGCGGCACCAACCTCAGCCTCACCAAGTCGAACCACATCCACGACGAGATCGTCTGGAACGACTCCTGGATCGACGGCAAACCGGGCATCCCCTGGAGCGGCGCCGGCGGCGTCAGCATCATCTCGCCGCGCACGCCGTGGTGGCAGGCGGGCGTCCACGGCTTCGGCCCCGGGCGCAAGGTGCCGGACATCGCGGCGCTCGCCGACCGCTACCCGGGCTACGCCTTCTACTGCACGGCCGCGGCCTGCAAAGGCGGCGAAAAGATCCCGGGCTGGAGCGTCGTCGGCGGCACCAGCGCCGCCACGCCGCTGACCGCGGCCGGCATCGCGCTGATCGACCAGGCGGCCGAGCAGAGCGGGCAGCCGGACCTCGGCTTCCTCAACCCGCTGATCTACCAGGTCGGCTACGACGCCAAGACCCGCAAGGCGGCGTTCTTCGACGTCACCACCGGCGACGACGACATCTGGCCGGCGCTGTCGAAGCTCGTCGTCGGCCAGCCGTACGGCTGCTGCAGCGCCCGCCCCGGATATGACTGGGCGAGCGGCTGGGGATCGCTGAAGATCCCGGCGTTCGAGCAGCTGGCGCTGGCCGCCTACAAGCCGGCGCCGATGCCGGTGGCGAAGAGCGGTGGGAGCGCCCGATGAGCGCCCCCACCGCCACGGTCGACCCCACCGTCGAGGCGCCCCGGCGGCATCTCGGCGGTGCGGGCTTCGGCCCGGTCCCGATGCCGGCGCCGGGGGCCTACCCGGTCCCCGACCACCATCGCAGGCACGTCGTCGAGCGCGACTGGGACGGCGCGGTCTGGACGGACCACTTCCGTCCGGCCCCCGCCGGCACCCGGCTCGCCCGTCACAGGCGCCACCTTTTCGGCTTCCTCCGCGGCCAGGGATGGAAGCTGACCCTGGCGCTGATCGCCTGCCTCGGGATCGCCTCGGCGCTCTGGGCGGACGATCGCCACGCCCACGTGGTCGGCGGGATCCAGCTGCTCCTGCCGGTCTTCTCCCTGGCGGCGACGGCGATCACGATGACCGCCTACCTCCACTTCGTCGATCGCCGCGTGGCGTTCGACCGGATCGCGCCGGAGACCCGCCGCGAGATCTTCCGCTGGGGCGCCGCCTCGGCGGTGATCGGCTTCGGCCTCGCCTTCGGCATCGAGGTGGGCCTCCCCCAGCTCTTCGGCTCGAGCGTCAAGGACAGCGGCTGGTCGGTCCTCGCCGGCCCGGCCGAGGAGACCGGCAAGCTCCTGGTCCCGGCGATCCTCTGGTACCGCGGCCGCTTCCGGCTGCCGCGCGAGGGCTACCTGCTGGTGCTCGTCGCCGCCTGCGGCTTCGGCGTGATGGAGGGCTTCGAGTACGCCTTCGGGCCCGACAACTGGCAGCCCGCCCGCCCGGTCTTCGAGCTGCTCCACCCGCTGCTGACCGGCTTCGTCGCCGCGGTGGCCTGGCAGGTCGCCTGGAAGCGGAGGTCGACGACGCTCTTCACCGGTGCCGCGGTCGGCGCCTGGTGCATCGCGATGCTGGCCCACAGCACCAACGACTTCATCGTCCTCGACAAGAGCGCGGTGAAGGCGCTGACCGGGATCACGGTCTTCGTCGCCGCGGTGATGTACCTGCTGCAGAAGCACAGCGCCCGCCAGCTGGTGCCGCCGGACAAGGTCGGCGCGGTCTCGCCGCGCTGGCGTCCCGCGGCGCCGCGCCACAGCGACTGATCGACCGGGTCCGCCCGGCCATGCCGGGCGGACCCGTCGATGGCCGGACGGTCGGCGAGGTCGAGGGCCTCGAGGCGACGCCCCGGCCCGGACCATCCGCCGATCCCCGTCGCCACGGGTGTTGGCCCCTACGGATCTCACCGCGCCGAGTCGCGCCTACGGTGTCGCCATGACCTACACGAGGGACGGACACGGCCGGATCGTCGACGCCATCTCGCGCGACCTCGCCCTTCTCCACGAGCGTCGCTTCGGCACGGCGCCATCCGCGGTCAAGACGATCTGGACGGACGACGTGGTCGTCGTGCTGATGCGCCAGGTCCTGACGAGTGGCGAGAAGCATCTCTGCGAAGCGGGCAAGTTCGACGACGTGCGCCGCCGGCGCTCGGCCGCCTCCGACGAGGGCGCGCCGCTCTTGGAGGGAATCGTCGAAGGGCTGACCGGCCACACCGTCCGCGACTTCCTCAGCCAGGTCTCGAGCGAGGACGAGGCCACCTACCTCTTCGTCCTGGGCGGGGGCCGCCGCTCCGCGGAGCATCCGGACCCCGACGGCGATCGGCATGCGAGCTCGCGAGGCTGAGCGGGACCGGGCCCGCCCGGCCCGTCCGGTCCTGCCCTGAGGGTCGCACCGCACCATCGACGCGGGATTCCTGCGGATGGGGGCGGGCCGTTTCGGGGCGAGACTTGGCGGCGATGGACGTGATCACCTCGACGACCTCGAATGCGACGCGGACCGCGGTCGAGCTGCGCTCGACCCGCGTGCGACTCGGCGGCGTCGAGATCCTCCACGACATCGACCTGGCGGTCCCGGCGGGGAGCGTCGTCGGCCTGCTCGGCCCGAGCGGCTGCGGCAAGACCACGCTGATGCGGACGATCGTCGGGCTGCAGCGGCCCTCGGCGGGCTCGGTCGACGTGCTCGGCCTGCCCGCCGGCTCGGCCGGGTTGCGACGCCGGGTCGCCTACGTCACCCAGGCGCCGTCGGTCTACGAAGACCTCGAGGTCGGCGAGAACCTCGCCTACTTCGCCCGCATCCTGCGCGCCGGGGACGACGTCGCGGGCTCGCTCGAGGCGACCGGGCTGAGCCCGCTCAGCGGGCGGCTCGTCGCCGGCCTCTCGGGCGGCCAGCGGGCGCGGGTCTCGCTCGCCACCGCCCTGCTCGGGTCGCCGGAGCTGCTCGTGCTCGACGAGCCGACCACCGGCCTCGACCCGGTCCTCCGGGCGCAGCTCTGGGACACGATGCGCGGCCTGGCCCGCGCCGGCGCCACCCTCCTCGTCTCCAGCCACGTGATCGAGGAGGCGCGCTACTGCGACTCGCTCGTCCTGATGCGCGAAGGCCGGATCCTCGCGACCGGCGACGTCGACTCGCTCCTGCGGGAGACCGGCGCCGCCGACGTCAACGATGCCTTCCTGCGCCTGGTCGAGATGGCCCCGTCGTCCCCGCCGGCGGCGGGCGCGGCGCGCCCGACCGTGACCGCGTCCCGGCCCGCCCGGTCGCTCGAGGTCCCCCGCCCGGCCGACGCCCTCGCCACCGCGGCGCGGGTCATGCGGCAGTCGCGGCACGATCCCGTGAGCGCGCTGCTGGTGGCGTCGATCCCGCTCCTGCTGATGACGCTGATGCGCTTCGTCTTCGCGAGCGAGGGGACGTTCGAACGGATCGCGGTGCCGCTGCTCGGGATCTTCCCCTTCATGACGCTCTTCCTCGTCACCAGCGTCGCCCTCCTGCGCGAGCGCCGCGCCGGGACGCTGGAACGGCTGATGACGATGCCGGTCGCCCGCGTCGACCTGGTCGCGGGGTACCTCGTCGCCTTCGGCTGCCAGGCCGCGGTCCAGATCGTCCTCACCGGGCTCTTCGTCTTCGGCCTCCTCGCCGTCGAGCCGCAGGGCTCGCTCCTGGCGATCGGCCTCGTCGCCTTCGCCACCGCCCTGGTCGGCACGGCGTTCGGGTTGCTCGCCAGCGCGATCGCCCGCACCGAGTACCAGGCGGTCCTCTGGATGGCGCTGCTGGTGCTGCCGCAGGTGATGCTCTGCGGCCTGTTGGCGCCGCGGTCCGGGATGGCCGTGCCGCTGCAGGCCGTCGCCGCGGCGATGCCGCTCACCTACGCCTACGACCTGCTCGACCACCTCGGCTCGGGCGCGGCGCTCTCGGCGGCGCGGGCGATCCTCGACACCGGCGTGCTCCTCGTCTCCCTCCTCGCCGGGATGCTCGGCGCGACGGCGACGCTCTCCCGCAGCTCCCGCTGAGGCGGACCGACCGTCCTCGTCTTTGCGGTATTTCCCTGATGGGAGATGCGCCCGTGACCCCTAGGTTCGGGCGATGGCCGCGACCGCCCTCCTCGGACCCGACTTCCGCCGCGTCCTCTGCCCGGCCGGCCTCGGTCCCGGCCACCGCGAGGCCGTGCACCGCGCGATCTCGCTCTGCGCCGACGGAGCCTCGCTGCGCTTCCTCGCCACCGTCGGCCGGCGGCACGACGACCTCGCGCCGCCCGGTGAGCCGACCGAGATGCAGGCGCGCGGCGCGCTCGAGCTGGCCCTGGCCGCGGTCGGCGCGGCGCCGATCGACGCGACCGTCTCGCTCCGGCGCGATCGGCCTGCCGCCGAGGCCCTGATCGACGAGGCGCGCGATCACGACCTGCTCGTCCTGTCGTCCCACACCTGGTCGGACCGACGGCACGCCGCCGTCGACGCCTCGACCCTGCGGGTCGCGATGCTGGCGCCCTGCCCGGTGCTCCTGACCCACCCCTCGCCGCCCGGTGGCGAGCGAAGCCTTCGGGTCCGGCTGGTCGCGAAGACCCCGCGCCGGGAGGACCTCGCCGAGCGGATCCGCCGCACCGTCGACGACGACCCCCTTCCCGTGTTGGTCCGCCCGTCGCCGCCGCCCCGACTTCGACGCCGTCACGTCGATCGTGAAGACCGCGCCCCCGCGCCCATCAGGATGCGGGACGTGGTACTCGACGCGGCCGCCGAGGCGCCTGCCATCACGGGCTCCCGCCTCGCACGGACCCGATGACGCGACCGGCACCCCGTCCGCCGTCAGCTCATTGAGCGCCCGCCCGGTCGCATCACCCAGGCATCACGGAACGCGGTTGAGGCGACGGTGGGCGATCTCGTAGACGCTGGGCTTCCAGCGCCGGTCGGGGTGGCGCTCGCCAACGGCGAGCAGCACGAGGGCGGGCTTCGCGGCCTCCTCGTCGCCGGCCAGGACCGCGCCCCAGGGTCCTGCTGGCCGGGGGATGTAGAACTTCACGCAGCCGCCCAGGCGGGTGCCGTCGCGGGCTTCCTCCTGACAGCGCAGGAGCCACTCGTACGGGACGCCCGACTTGCGGACGGTCGCGATCAGGGATCCGATCGCCGTCCGCGCGGCCCGCGTGCAGTGGGCGAGGTCCTCCACGAGGATCTCGTCGACCACCCGCACCTCGAAGCGCGGACCCGCGCCCGCGCCGGCCACGCTACCCCTCGTCGTCGGTGGGCAGGGCGCCGAAGTGCCGGTCGAAATCCTCCTGGTTCATCGGCGTGGTGCCGGTCCGCTTGCGGATCTCCTCGATGAGGGTCACCTTGGAGGGCCAGTCCGGCGCGAAGACGAGCTTCACCTCAGCTGCCTCCTCCTCGGTCATTTCGTCGATCTGCGCGATCAACTCGGCCTTGGTCATGGGAGAGATCGTATCGGCGCAACTGGCGGGATCGAGCGCCCCGGCAAGTTCGGCCTCGCGGATTCCTGAGCGCCTCCTCGGCCCAACGGCCCGGCTCCCGCGGTGGCGTAGAAGCCGAGCGAGATCACCGGGTAGAGGACCAGGGCGATCCAGCCGTTGGGGCCGCGCACCTTCACCTCGGCCTCGGCGCCGTACCGCTATTTCTTGCGGACCGGAACCGCCTCGAATTTCCGCGAACCGTGGCAGTTGCCGAAGCTGGTTTCCACGGTGCCGATCAGGGAACCGTCGAGGAGCTGCCCGGTGAGGATGACCTGCTGCGGTTCGGTCCCCTTGGTCTTACGGTCCGCGATCACGGTCCCGTCGGGGGCGATCCGGGCGGAGCGGAGTGCGGTCTTCATCCTCAGCGGCACTTCGTTGCTGTTGCGGGTCGGGCCCTTACAGGCCCCTTCGATCGTGGCACGAAGGTGAACGACCTTCTTGCCGCCATCGACCACGGCGAAGCTGAGCGGCAACCGCGGCGTTTCCTCCTCGGCCTCGGGCGACTTCTTTTTGCCCCGTTTCTGCTTGTAACGACCGTCTTCTTCGGCCGAGGTGAGGCGATGCCCGATCTTGCGGACCATGAGCTTGCGCGGCTTGAGGGGCAGGCTCACCGTGTCCGACTTCGCCACCGCCCTCAGCGCCTGGCGACCGGCCGGCAGCTTGACGAAGAATTTCGCCCCGTCTTCGCCGTAGGACTGCTGGGACAGCGACTGCCAGGCGCCCTTGGCGAAGCGCTGTAGTTCGATCGTCGCACCTTCCAGTTCGGACAGCGCGGTGAACGTGATCGGGGTCAGGTAACCGGCGGCGATGAGTCGCTGCCTTTCGAACGAGGCTCCTTCGACTTTCGCTTCCGAGTGGAAGGACCAGACAGGACCACCTTCCCATTCGCCTTGTGGTTCCTTGGCGACCCCGGTCCGTTCCTCTTCATCGAGTTCCTTGTCTTCTTCTTCGCCCTGTTTTTTGAGTTTTTCCTCGTATTCCTTCAGCGATTCATTGGGGTTGTTGACGTCTCCCCCTTCATTGGTTTCCCGGGCCACCTGCCAGTAGACGGTCCCTTGGTAGAGGGCCGTCGGGCCGGCGAATTTCGGAGTCTGGAAATCGGTGCTGCAGGTGCCGTCCGGCGCGGTCTCCAGATCGCTCGCCTTGCCCAGCGTGGCCACCGGCAGGAGGCCCTTGGCATTCAATGAAGGGCTGGTCGAGAACCGCACGGCGTAGGTGGTGGCGGGGTCGGCGAGATGCTGATCCAGCGGGCTCGTGTTCGGTTGCTTGCCCTGTTCTTCTGCCTTTTTGTTGCTTTCGTCCCTCGCGGCCTGCGTTTCCGGCTCTTCGAGGTGGTAGACGGGGCACTTGAAGGTGAGGTGGATGCCGCTGGTGCCGCTTTCGCCGGCGGTGATGGTGACGGCGGACCCATTCGCCGGGCTCAGCGGCTCGATCGGTGGATCGCCGGAGACGGCGTCGGCCGCCGCCGGGATCGCGGCCAGGGCCAGCAGGGCGAGGAGCGAGAGGGCGAGCACTCGAGGGTTGCGCATCAGGCGGGCCTCCTGGTCAGTTTCAGCGTTCCGGTGTTGGCGCTGCCCGAGACGCTCCAGGCGAGCGAGAAGACGGCGACATCGGGTTCTTTCGCGTTGTTTGGTCCGGTGACCGTCAGCGTGCCGGTGCCGTTGCGGGCGCCGGTCGCCTTCAGGCTCAGTTTCAGGCTCGCGGACGCGGGGTCGGAGACGAGGCCCTCGAGGCTGACGCCCTGCTTCGCGAACGGGTACCTGCCGGGTACGAGCAGGACGGTCAGGCTCGAACCGTCGATCGTCGCCTTCGCGGTCACCTGGGTGACCGCGGCGCCGCCGACCGCCACCGCGTTCGAGGTGACCGACCTCTGCGCCCCGGCGCCGCCACCGGACCCCCCCGACAGCTGACCGCGCACCGCACCCGACGGGTATTCCGACGTCGTGATCGCGGCGAAGTAGGCGACCGGGTTCGCTTCGATCTTGCCGAGCGTCGTCGCCGAGATCCCGGTCGTGCAGCCGTTCGCCGAGCTGCTCCTGGTGGGTCCGAGGAGCTTCGCGACCTGCTTGCCCGTCGCACCCTGCGCGCCTTCGTACAGGAAGAGGCCGGTCACCGCGCCGAGCCGCGTCCAGCTCGCCTTGAAGCACAGCTTGCCCTGGGAGGCCTCGATCGAGGTGAGGTGGAGGGCGGCGAGCCCGTCGACGTCACCGCCTTGCGAGTTCTTCACCGCGGCGCCTGACATTTCCGCCGAGATCGCCTGCGCCGAGGCGAGGGCCGGGACGGCGCCGAGCGCGATGAGGGAGAGAGCCAGGGCGGCGCCTACCAGGCGGCGTCCGCGGCCAACTCGTGAATTCTCCAACTGATGCTTCTCCTCGAAGACCGGGGTTCGGTTGCGGCGGCCACCATATGCCTCATCGGCCCTCAACCAAAACAGAACTTTTGGGTGATACCACAGGCCGGCTGGATGGCCACCGAGGCTGGACGTCAATCCGAGCCGCCGAGCGTGGCGACCAGTGGCGAGGTGGAGCCCGTGACCCACATGGCCGTCACCGGCACGTGAACCGATGGCTCGATGTCGACCACGGTCACCCCGGGTGCAGAACTGCGCCCGGCCGGCGCCGTCACCAGGGCAAACTCACCCGGGCCGCTCACCGCCGTGACCGGCGGCGTGCCCTGGATCGGGTTCACCACGACCTCGCGCGGCTCGAGGCCGGCCCGCCGGCAGAGGTCGAGGAGCAGTTGCCGGTAGCCCGAATTCTGCGACCAGACGACCAGGGTGTCGTCCTTCAGGTCGGTGAGGTGCACCGCCCCTCGGGCGGCGAGCGGATGTTCGTCGCACAGCACGACGCGCAGGGGTTGGGTCGCGATCGTCTTCGTCGTCAGACCCTTGCCGCCGGCGAACACCCGGGCCAGCGCCAGGTCGATCCGACCGGCGAGAAGGAGGCCCGGCAGATCGGCGGGCCAGTGCTGCTCGACCGAGACTTCGACCTGTGGGTGGGAGCGGCGAAAGGGCGCCATCAGGGTGGTCGCCTCCTCACCCGTGATCGCCGGGGTGCGGCCGACCCTGACCACCTCGAGCTCGCCGTGACCGATCCG
This sequence comes from Solirubrobacterales bacterium, assembly GCA_035547715.1. Taxonomy (GTDB): domain Bacteria; phylum Actinomycetota; class Thermoleophilia; order Solirubrobacterales; family 70-9; genus VAYN01. The sequence goes on along the minus strand of DASZUH010000353.1, from coordinate 1,050 downwards.
CCACGCGCGGTCGAGCGCCGAGTTGGAGGCCGCCAGCAGCGGGCGGCCGCTCTCGAGCAGGGCCTGGCCGGCGTCGGTCAGCTCGACGTGGTGCGGGCTGCGCTCGAAAAGGGTGACGTCGAGGTCACGCTCGAGCCGGCGAATCGAGGTGCTGAGTGCCTGCTGGCTCATCTGCAGGCGGGCGGCCGCGCGGGTGAAGCTGAGCTCCTCGGCCACGGCGACGAAGTGGGAGAGCTTGCGCATGTCGAGCGTGGTCATCTCATTTCGTCATCGGCAGACCGGGGTACCGAGCCGGCACGGATCGCATCTTGACGCAGGCGACCCGTCGCCGACTCGGCGCACCCGGAAAACGGCGGGGGCGGTCAGCCGAGGCCGGCCGGCCGGCGCCGGTCAGCCGAGGCAGATGGCCTGGACGGTGAGCGTCGAGGGCGTCGCCGTTTCGTTGGCCGCCCGCACGATCGCCTTGTTGCCTTCGACCGCCATCGATTCGATGCTGTGTTCGCCGGTCGGGCTCCAGTAGGCGCCGACCCCGATCAGCTTTTCACCGGGGAGACATTCGGAGCCGGCGACTTCGATCGCGCCCGCGCCGATGCCGTTGGGCGTGGGACGGACGTTGATCGTCCCCAGCTTCGCCGCGCCGACCGACCCGTTGGCGAGCTTTTCCGCCGTGACCGAGTTGGCGGCGAGGGCTTCCGCCCCGACCGCGCCCTTGGCCAGCTTCGTCGCGCCGACCGAGCCGTTGACAAGTGCTTCCGCCCCGACTGCGCCTTTGGCCAACTGCTTGGCACCGACCGCGCCGTTGGCGATCTTCGACGTGGTGACCGCGCCGGTGACGATCTTCGAGCCGGACACGGCACCGTCCTGGATCCGGTCGTTGGCGACCGCGTTCTTCGCCAGCTTCCCGGCCTTCACCGCTTCGGCGGCGATTTTCCCGGTCGTCACCGCGTTGCGCTGCAGCTGCGTCGCCCCGACGGCGTTCTTACCGATCTGGCCCGCCGCGAGCGCGGTCGCACCGCCGAGCGCCAGGAACGCCGCGATGGTCGACATCAC
>DASZUH010000352.1:0-3661 GCA_035547715.1 Solirubrobacterales bacterium | reverse complement strand
GACCGCCTTCGCCGTGGTCAAGCGCCACTACGCCGTGATCGTCGCGATCGGCGGCGTGATCCTGATCGTCATGGGCGTCCTGATCGTGACCGGCGAATTCAAGCAACTGAACATCGAAGCCCAGAAGTGGGCCTCGAACCTCGGATTGGAACAGTAGGAACGCCCCGGCGTCTGCATTTACCCCCGCATAGCGGGGGTAAATGCAGACGCTCAGTTAGTTCTGCGTGGGCTCGACCGTCACGAGCTCTTTGCCGACCGCCTCGGTGATCTCGAGGCCGTCGTCCTCGAGGTCGCGGGAGCAGACGATGCGGAAGCGGCCGGTGCCGATGTCACCGTCGGGGACGACCGGGAGGCCGCGGATCGTGTCCCAGCCGAGCCGCTCGACCTCGAAGGGGTTCATCCGCACCTCCGCCGCCGGGAACGGGCAGTTGGCGTTGTGCTGGTCGATCGCCTTCGAGATCGCCTCGAGGTTCTTCGCCTCCGGGGAAGCCATGGCTCAAGTCTAAAGAGCGGCCGGCGCGGCCGTGAGGTCGGCGGCCGCGACCCCGCGCCAGGTCCCCGACCCCGCCTCGACCGTGAAACGGGCGAACCAGGATTCCGAGAACCAGCCGCCTTCGCGTTGAGCCTTGACGGCGCCCTGGTGCACGCCCGGCGCGTAGGCGAAGGCAGTCGCGGCGATCGTGTCGCGCCAGAACGAGAGCGTGCCGCTGTCGAGGCGGACGGGATCATCGACGAAGCCGTCGGACCAGAGGCGCCCCGGCGAGTGCTCGAGCGCCCGCACCACCGGACCGTCGGCGACGAAGAAGCGGCGCAGGTCGCGGGCGCGGGTGCGCGAGTGGGTGATCAGGACGACCGGGCCGGGATGCGCCTCGGAGCGCGCTCCGCCCAGCGGATCCTCCCCGCCCCAGGCGCCGAAGCTCTGTACCGGACGCAAGGTCAGCGAGAGCCGCTCGCGGGCACCGTCCCAGCGCGACAGCGGGCCGGCGCGGAAGCGCTCGAGCGCCGCCTCGTCGTGCCAGAGCGCGAAGTAGTAGGCGATCGTCAGCTGCGGTACGGGCCACGGCATCGAGCGCAGGCGCATCGGCAGCAGCAGGCGGGCGAAGGTCGCGTCGCTCCCCCGCCCCGCGCGGCGCAGCGCCCACGCCTCACCCTCCGCAACCCCGAGCGGGAATCGGGCGAGGTCGAGTGAGGCGATCAAGCGCTCGCGGCCCACTCGACTGCGGCCGGGCCGACGCGGTGGGTGATCGCCCCGCGCTCGCTCTCGCAGGTGGCGATCGCGTCGTCCATACCGCCATCGTCTCAGACGGATGACGGGCGGATTGGGTCAGGACGCATCGAAGCGCTTGCCGAGCCAGGCCTCGATCCCGCGCAACGCTGCCTCGGCCATCGCCGATGGCATGCCGAGGAAGCCGTGCGGACACTCCGGGTAGACGCGCAGATCGACGTCGTTGCCGGCTGCGGAGAGGCGCGCCGCCATCGCCAGGCTGTCCTCGAAGACGACGTCCTTGCCGCCGACCACGAGCAGCGCCGGGGGCAGTCCGGTCAGGTCACCGAAGATCGGTGAGATGTCGGGATTCGTGCGGTCCTCGACGCCACCGACGTAGAGCTCGATGAAGTCCTCGTCGGCGTACAAGCGCCCCGCCGGCGTCCGGCCGCTGAGGTCGAAGGCGCCGTAGTCGAGCGCGGCGCCGACGAAGGGCCCGGCCGACCCTCGGTCGCGCAGGCGCAGCAGCGTCGTCATCGCCAGGTTGGCCCCCGCCGATCCGCCCCCGATCGCCAGGCGGCTCGTCCCGAAGCGCTCCGCGGCCACCTCGAGCAGCCACAGCGCCGCGGCCTCGCAGTCGTCGGGTGCGGCGGGCCAGGGGTGCTCGGGGGCGAGCCGATAGTCGACGCTGACCACCGCGATCCCGAGCGCGTCGGCGAGGCGGCGATTGCGCGCGTCGCTCCGCGCCGCCCATCCCATGTAGAAGCCACCGCCGTGGATCTCGAGGAAGACGCCGCGGGGCGCGCCACTCGCGGGCTCGAGCACCCGCACCGGCACCCGCCGACCCTCGGCCTCGGCGACGAGCTCGACCGGTGCCGGCCCCGTCGCCGCCGGGCGCTCGCTCAGCCCCTCGCGCGCCTTGCGCAACCCCGCCGAGGTCGAGACGTCCGGTTCGGGCCAGTACCCGCCCCTCGCCTCCGCCGCCGCGTTGAACTCCCGCACCTCGTCGAGGTACTGCCGCAGCTCCGGCGCGATCAAGCTCTCCAGTCCCACCTTCATCCGCGACGGGGAATATACGCGGGCGAACAGACGTTCGCTCCGCCGCCCGTCGCGGTACTTTTCCAGGCGTGTCGATCGCAGGTTGGCAGCGCACGATCGCGCACCTCGACATGGACGCGTTCTACGCGTCGGTCGAGCTGCGGAAGCATCCCGAGCTGAAAGGGAAGCCGGTGGTCGTCTGCGGCTCGGGGCCGCGGGCGGTGGTGACGACGGCCAGCTACGAGGCGCGGAAGTTGGCGGGGATCCACTCGGCGATGCCGGCCTCGGTGGCGCGCCGGCGGCTGCCGAACGCGATCTACCTGACGCCCGACTTCCCCACCTACAGGGAGACCTCCGCGGTGGTGATGGAAGTGCTGAAGGCGAACGTCGAGGTGGTCGAGGTCGTCGGGCTCGACGAGGCCTATCTGGACCTGACCGGGATCTTCTCACCGAAGGCGACGATGCGGCGGATCAAGGCCGAGATCCGCGAGCGGACCGGGCTGACCTGCTCGGTCGGGATCTCCGAGTCGCGCCTGCTCGCCAAGATGACCAGTGAGCTCGGCAAGCCGAACGGCCTCGTCGTCGTCTCCCGCGGGGACGCGCTGGCGCGCTTCGGCGCCGGGCCGCCCGGCGTCGTCCCGGGGATCGGCCCGAAGACGGTCGAGCGGCTGGAGAAGCTCGGGATCACCTCCCTGGCGGCGCTCGGCGAAGCGGACCGCGCCGACCTCGAAGCGCGCTTCGGCCCCCGCTCCGGAGCCTGGCTCCACGCCCGTGGCAACCTCCTCGACCAGACGCCGATCAGCGTCGCCCGGGAGACCAAATCGCAGTCGGTGGAGACGACCTTCGACGTCGACGTCGAGGAGCTCGCCGCGCTCGAGAAGACGCTCCGCGAGCAGACCGAGGAGCTCTGCCGCCGGCTGCGCAAGAAGGACCTGGAGGGGCGCTCGATCGGGATCAAGGTCCGCCTCGACGACTGGACCAACGTGACCCGCTCCCAGTCGGTGGAGTTGCCGACCAACGACCCGGAGGTCGTCTGGCCGATCGCGCTCGACCTGCTGCGGGCCTACGACCCACCGCGGCCGGTGCGGCTGCTGGGCGTCCGCCTCGCCTCCTTCGCGGGCGAGGTCGACGCCGCCGCCGAGGAGGACGAGCCGCAACTCCGGCTCGCCCTCCCCGGCTGACGCGACGGCCTAGTGGTTGGCCAGCACGTCGCCGACGCCCGGGAAGCCGAGGCGCTCCTTCGTCGCTTCGGTCAGGTCGTATTCCCGACCGGCGACGTAGGGGCCGCGGTCGATCACCGGCACGGTGATCTGGTGGCCGCCGTAGCGCAGCTTCACCATCGTGCCGCAGGGCAGCGTCTTGTTGGCGACGCCGAGCGTCCCCGGCTCCAGGGTGCCGCCGCAGGCGACGCCGTTGCCG
>DASZUH010000351.1:0-4494 GCA_035547715.1 Solirubrobacterales bacterium | reverse complement strand
AGGGTCCCAGCAGGTACGCACGGTCTCCCGCCGCGAGGCGGGTGTCGCGGCGGGGTGGGTACTCGAGGGCGCCGTCGCCGCCGCGGGCGATCGCGACGACGCGGATGCGGGCGCCGAGGTCGCGCATGGCGAGGCCGGCGAGGCCGCCGCCCTCGTCGACCTCGAGGCGGGCGACCAGGAAGGGCTGGTTGCGAACGTAGAAGGTGGCGAGGATCTCGAGGCCGAGGACGGCACCGACGAACCAGGGGGAGGCGAGCGCCTCGGTCGACCAGACGTGGTTGAAGTTGAAGGTCCCCTGCAACTGGCGGCCGAGGGAGCGGTCGAAGACGCGCAGCACGACCGGCACCTCGCTCCAACGCCCGCCGAGCTCGTCGCGCACCGCCAGCCCCGTCTCCAGGTTGACCAGGTCGTCGCTGGTCAGGATCGCCACCGCGCCCGCCTCGGCCACCTTCACCGAGCGCAGCGTCTGGCCCAGGGTCGCGTCGCCGTGGACGACCGGCGCGCCGAGCCCGCGCGCGTGCTGGACGTAGCGGTTCGACTCGTCGCGCTCGACCACGACCACGTCCCGTCCCTGGCGCCGCAGGCCCTCCAGCACCCGCAGCCCGACCGCCCCGAGCCCGACCAGGACGACGTGGCCGTCCATCCCCTTGATGCTCCCCTGGCCGAGCGACTGCTCGATCCGCCGACTCACCAGGGCGTTGGTGATCAGCGCCAGGATCACCGTGCTCAGGGTCACGCCGCCGACGATCAGGAGGATGCCGAAGATCTGCAGCGCGGTCGACTGGTGGGCGAAGGAGAAGTCGCCGAAGCCGACCGTGGCGAAGGTCTCGATCGTGAAGTAGATCGCCTGGCTCAGCGAGAGGTGGCCGCCGTCCCCCTGGTGGTAGGCGAGCCGCAGCACGATCGCCGAGACGACCAGCATCGCCAGCGACAACACCAGCGTGATCGCCACCGCCCGGTCGGTCCCCTGGGCGAGCGTCCGGCTCACCCGCCGCAGCCACTGACGGACCGGCCCGCCGCCCTGCTGCGGCACCCGCTCCGGCTCGGCCGCCCGCGACAGCTCCGCCTCCTCGAGTTCCTCGGGCTTGCCGAGGAGCGTCACCCGGTCGCCGGGGGCGACGCCGAGGTCGCGCCCCGGGCAGACGACCAGCTCACCGCCGGGCCGCACCACGCCGACCGGCACCAGGTCGCCGAACAGCTCGCGCAGCGTGCCGGGGCCGCCGACCCCGACCTCGGCGGCGACGAAGCGCTCGCCGCCGAGCACCACGTCGTGCGAGCTCCGGTACATGCAGGCGTCGATCACCGCCGGGGCGAAGAGCCCGGCGACGTCGAGCGCCGAGCCGGCCCCGGTCGCCTCTTCGACCGCCCGCCCGACGGTCGGGTTGTCGAGGTGGGCGACGACGTCGATGTCGGCGCGCAGGTCGCGGGCGAGGAGGGCGGTCTCGACGTTGCGGAGGTCGCTGTCCGAGGTGCAGACGACGGCCCGCGCGCCCGCCAGCCCGGCCCACCGCAGCTGCCCCTCGATCCCGCCGCCGGCCCCGGCGCCGATGTAGGGACAGCCCCAGCCTTTGACCGTCGCGGCGTGCGCCGCGGTCGGATCGTCGTCGACGATCGCCACCGCGACCCCGGTCGAGCGCAGCTGCTCGACCGTGCGCAGCCCGACCCCCTCGAGGCCGCAGACGATCACGTGGCCGCTCCAGTCCCTGGGGGCGTCAGCTGCGGTGACGGCGCCGTGGCTGTCCAAGAAGCGCGGCAATCTACCCGAGGGCGCGGCGCCCGCCAACAAATCCGTCACGATTCGGGGTGGCCGATCACTACCCTGGGTTGGGATGAGCGACGGAAACCACGACGGCGCCGTTTCTGATTCGCACCGCCGGCAGGAGCAGCACGTCACCGAAGAAATGGACGCGCGGGTCGTCCAGCCGCTGCCGCCGTACCTGATCGTCATCTTCGGCGCCACCGGCGACCTCGCCAAACGCAAGCTGCTGCCGGGGATGCTGCGCCTCTTCCAGTCGGCGCTGATGCCGGAATTCCGCGTGCTCGGCACCTCGATCGAGGACATCGGCAACCAGGAGTTCCGGGAGATCGTCCACGCGGCCTGCGAGGAGTTCGGCCGTCACGATTTCACCGAGGACGACTGGGCCGAATTCTCGCGGCGGATCGTCTACGTCCCGGTCGGCGCCGGCCCGGAGGCGCTGAAAGCGGCCGTCGACCACGAGGTCGAGCTGCTCGGCCCCGACACGCACCTCCTCCACTACCTGAGCGTGCCGCCCACCGCCGCCACCGAGGTGATCCACATGCTCGCCGACGCGCACCTGACCGAGAACGCGCGGGTGATCATGGAGAAGCCCTTCGGGACCGACCTGCGCTCCGCGCAGGAACTCAACGACACCCTGCACGCGGTGCTGAAGGAGGAGCAGATCTTCCGCATCGACCACTTCCTCGGCAAGGAGGCGGCGCAGAACATCCTCGCCCTGCGCTTCGCCAACGGCCTCTTCGAGCCGATCTGGAACCGCGACCACATCGACCACATCCAGATCGACGTGCCGGAGACCTTGGGCGTCGGCTCCCGTGCGGCCTTCTACGAGAAAACGGGCGCCTTCCGCGACATGGTCGTCACGCATCTGATGCAGATCCTCGCCTTCGTCGCGATGGAGCCGCCCACCGCGCTGGCCTCGCTGCCGATCACCGAGGAGAAGAACAAGGTCTTCCGCAGCCTCCTGCCGCTCGACCCGGAGATGGTGGTGCGCGGCCAGTACGAAGGCTATCGGGACGAACCGGGGGTGAATCCCGAGTCCAGCACCGAGACCTTCGTCGCGCTCAAATGCGAACTCGACAACTGGCGCTGGAGCGGCGTGCCGTTCTACCTGCGCACCGGCAAGCGGATGGGCGAAGGCGCGCGGATCATCTCGATCGCCTTCCGCGAGCCGCCGCAGTCGATGTTCCCGGCCCACTCGCGGGTCGGCCGCTACGGCCCCGACCACCTCACCTTCGACCTCGACGAGTCCTCACGCGTCTCGCTCTCCTTCTACGGCAAGCGGCCGGGGATGGGGATGGTGCTCGACAAGGCGAGCATGCAGTTCTCGCTCGAGGAAACCGACTACCGCGACGACACGCTCGAGGCCTACGAGCGGCTGATCCGCGACGCGATGGCGGGCGACCACACGCTCTTCACCAGCGCCCGCGACATGGAGCGGCTGTGGGAAGTCTCGGCGCCGCTGCTGGAGGAAGGCCCGGCGGTGAAACCGTACCCGCCGGGCTCCTGGGGTCCGGCCGAGATCGGCGCCCTGATCGCCCCCCACAGCTGGCGCCTGCCGTTCGCGCGCCGCTGGCGCGAGTACCCCAAAGTGCCCGTCGCCGCCGTCCCGGACCAGGGCTAGGCGCGGGCCGTCAGGCGAGCGCGGTGCGGACGTCGGCGATCGCCTGGTCGGCGTCGCGGTACTGGACCGCGGTGAAGCCGAGCTCACGCGCGGCGTCGCAGTTCAGCTCCATGTCGTCGACGAAGAGGCAGGCCTTCGCCGGCAGGCCGAGACGTTCGAGGGTGATCTCGTAGATCTGCCGTTCCGGCTTGCGGTAGCCGACGTAGCCGGAGTCGACGACCGTCTCGAAGATGTCGTCGACCGGCAGCATCGTGCGCCACAACGGCTCCCACTCCTGCACGTTGTTGGTCAGCATCGCCATCCGCAGGCCGGAGACCTTCAGCTCCCGCATCAGCTCGATCATCGGCTCGTTCGGGTCGAGCGCGGCGAAGAAGATCTCGCGGAAGCGGTGCAGGTGGGGGCGGTGGCCGAGACGCGGCTCGAGCCCGTCGCGCAGGACCTCGAGGAATTCGGCTTCGGTGATGTCGCCGCGCTCGAGCTTGAACAGCGGGATCTCGCCGTCGCCCGCCTCGGCGGCGGCTTTCATCGCCGCGCCGAAGTCCTCGACGCTGACCCCGTGCTCGTTCTGCAGCGCGAGGAAGGACCCCATCAGCGGCGTGGTGAGGACGCCGCCGAAGTCGGAGACGATGGCCTCGATGCGGCCGCTCCCGCCACCCCCTGCGCCCGCCTCAGCCATCGGTCCGGGCGATCTCATAGTGGCCGAGCCCCTCGCGCCCCTCGACCGACCAGCGGAAGAAGGCGATCGTCGTCGCCAACCCGTCGGTCTCGGCGGTGACCGCGCTGATCAGGGTGCCGGCGCCGCGCAGCGCCCGCCCGTCCTCGAGGTCGAGCCACAGCTCGAGCGTCGCCCGCCGCTGCACCCCGTCCTCGCCGTATTCGGTCGACAGCAGCGCCTCCTCGAAGACGACCGGCGCCGCGTCGGGGTCGCAGAGCACCGCCAGGAGCGGCTCCGCGCCGTGGCCCTCGCCGTGCATGGGCGCCGTCCCGCTCAGGGTCAGCAGCCCGCCGTCGGCGAAGACGATCCCGATCGAGCGCCGCATCACCTTGCCCGGATCCCTGCTCATCAGGCGGCAGCCTATTGTGAGTGGCTTGTCGATGACCAGTCGCCCCGCGA
>DASZUH010000350.1:0-2264 GCA_035547715.1 Solirubrobacterales bacterium | reverse complement strand
CCGTCCTTGACCGCGGTCGTGCGCATCGCCGCGGGGTCGGAGCCGGCCTCGGGCTCCGACAGGGCGAACGCCGGCGACCACTCGCCGGTCGCGCACCTGGGCAGGAAGCGGGCCTTCAGCTCGTCGGAGCCGAAGAGCTGGATCGGCAGCGTGCCGAGCTCCTGGATCATCAGGATCAGCGCGCTCGACGCGCACGCCTTGGCGATCTCCTCGACGCCGATCTGCAGCATCAGCGTGCCGGTGCCGGTGCCGCCGTACTCCTCCGAGAAGGGCAGGCCGAGGATGTCCTGCTCGCCGAGCAGTTGGCGGATGTCCGTGGGGTATTCGGAGTTGCGGTCGATGTCGGCGGCCCGCGGCGCGATCCGCTCGGTCGCGATCTGGCGGATCGTTTCGCGGAAGTCGACCATCTCCCGCGGGATCTCGTACAGCCCCGTGCCCATCTCGACGTCGGTCATCGCCAGTCCCCCTGGTTAAGTGCCTTACGGATAGTCGGAATACAACCTATCGAGGAGGCGAGGGCGCGGCGTTCTTCCGGTCCGCCCGCGTCCGGCGGCCTCGCGGGGCCGCCATATCGCTACGCGCGGCGCGGGAACTTGCCGAAGTCGGGGCGGCGCTTTTCCTTGTAGGCCTCGCGCCCCTCCTTCGCCTCCTCGTTGCCGTAGAAGAGGAGGTTGGTGTCGTGGGCGAGCTGCTGGATGCCAGCGTAGCCGTCCTCGTGGGCGTTGAAGCTGGCCTTGACCAGGCGCAGCGCGAAGGGCGAGAGCGCCAGCATCTCGCGGCACCAGGCGACCGTCTCCACCTCCAGGTCGGCGAGCGGCACGACCGTGTTGACGAGGCCCATGTCGAGCGCCTGCCCGGCGTCGTACTGGCGGCAGAGCATCCAGATCTCCTTCGCCTTCTTCGGCCCGACCAGGTCGCGCAGCAGCGAGGCGCCGAAGCCGCCGTCCCAGGAGCCGACCCGCGGCCCGGTCTGGCCGAAGCGGGCGTTGTCGGCGGCGATGGTGAGGTCGCAGCAGACGTGGAGGACGTGGCCGCCGCCGACCGCGTAACCGGCGACCATCGCGATGATCGGCTTCGGCAGCCGGCGCATCTGCACCTGCAGGTCGGTGACGTGGAAGCGGCCGACGCCGCCCTCCTCCGACATGTAGCCGGTGTCGCCGCGGACGCTCTGGTCGCCGCCCGAGCAGAAGGCCAGGTCGCCCGCGCCGGTGAAGACGATGACGCCGACCTCGGGGTCCTCGCGGGCGACCTCGAAGGCGCGCATCAGCTCGATCACCGTCTGCGGCCGGAAGGCGTTGCGGACCTGCGGCCGGTCGATCGTGATCTTGGCGATTCCGTCGCCGCTCAGCTCGTAGCGGATGTCCTCGTACTCGCCGGCACCGGGGGTCCAGTCGGCGCCCGGGCGCTGCACCGAATCAGTCTCTGACATGGTCGCGGACCCTATTACCTGGGACCGTTCGGACCCGCGGTCAGCGGAGCAGGGCGCCGGTCAGGGCGAGGAGGACCGCGCCGATCCCGAGCGGACGCGTCGCCGCCCGCAGCATCTCGTGGCGCCGGGTGGCGACCCGGTCGACCAGCTTGAAGTGGACCGGTTCGGCGATCGGCCGGGAGCCCGGTTCGGGCGCGCCACTCGCTTCGGCCGCCGGTTCGAAGGATTCGTGCGAGGGGCTCAGTTCGCCTTCGGCTTCGCCGTTCTGCCCCGTCTGTCCGGGCGGGATCGCGCCCGCGTTGGCCCCGGCGGCGACCGGCGCGTTCGGTTCGCCCGCCAGGCAGCGGCTGATCCCTTCGGCGATCAGCTCGGCGCGGGCCTCGGCGCCGGCTTCGATCGGATGCAACCCGTCGGGCTGCATCAGCTGCGGGTGGGAGTGGACGAAGCCCGCCCAGTCGGGCGTCTGCGTGCCCGGGCGCGAGGCGGCGAATTCGGCGACGACCCGGTTCTTGCCCGCGTTGTCGACGCCGTTCACGGTGAAGCCGTGGATCGTCGGCACGACCAGGCACCGTTCGCCCACGGTCGCCGCGACCTTCGCCAGGTTTTCCGCCAAGATCTGGGGATATTCGGGGTCGTCGTTGGTGCCCGCGTCGAAGACGACCACCGAATCGGCCGGTTCGTAACTTTCTTCGAAGAGGTCGAGGATCTGAAAGCTGTTCGAGCCGCCGACCGCGTTCACCGTGATCGGCACCCCGGGAAGAAAATGCTGCAGATAAGGAGACGTCAGTTCCTCGAGGCTGTCGCCGACGACGAGGACGCGGCCCGAGCCGGGCAG
>DASZUH010000349.1:0-3084 GCA_035547715.1 Solirubrobacterales bacterium | reverse complement strand
GCCTCGGAAACCGGGCTCTACCTGCTGATCTTCTTCGCCGGGTTCGCCACCGCGACCCAGTGGGGCGGCAAAATGCTCGACCGGATCGGGGCGCGGCGGCCGGTCGTCCTCGGCTGCGCGGTCGGCGCGGTCGGCTTCTGGCTCTGGGGCAACTCGATGACCCACCTCTCGGTCTCGGAACAGTGGTACTTCATCGTGCTCGCCGGGCTCGGGGTCGGGCTGGTCCTCTCCCCCGCCAACACCGACGCGCTCAACCGGGTGCCGCGCAGCCGCTACGGCGAGGCGACCGGGATCACGCAGACGGTGCGTAACTTCGGCTCGAGCCTCGGCCTGGCGATCCTCGGCTCGCTGCTGATCACCTGGAACAAGTCGAACCTGGAGACCGCGCTGGGCGCCAAGGGCGTGCCGAAGAGCGCCGCCGACACGATCGCCCAGTGCGTCTCCCAAGGCGAAGAAAAATGCCCGCAGGCGGGCCGGGCGATCGGCCAGGCACTGGGGCACAAAGCGAACGCGGCCGGTGAAATCGTCGGCAACGCGGTCTCGATGTCCTTCGCCGAAGCGACCCGGGACGTCTTCCACGGGATGGCGATCGCGCTCGCCATCGCCTTCGTCGTGGCGCTGAAATTCATGCCCGACGGCAAGGTCGAAGAGGGCGAGGTCCCGGACGAAGACCGCTCGCTCGAAGCGGTCTGAGGCGATACTTTTGCCGCGTGAAGCGGCCGCGTAGCCTGCTCGTCCTGATCGCGGCGGCGCCGGTGCTGCTGCTCGCGCCGGCGGCGCACGCGGCGATCCCGTCCGCGGCCCAGGAACTCGCCGAAAAGTACGTCCCGATCACCGAGCTGCGGGAAGAGACCGACCCGCCGTGTGACACCAGCGAGGAGCAGTACCAGCCGACCAGCGTCGAAACCGTGCTCGGCAACCCGACCGTCCTCCTCCAGCACGAGGCCGAAGGGGGCAAGCTCACCACGATCCGCCGCGCGCCGACCGCGCAGCAGATCGCCGGCCTCGGCGAAGGCTGGTACCTGAATCTCGAAGGCACCGCGCTCGGCGACACCTGTGTCTACGCCAAGGCCTTCAAACGGCTGGTCGCCGAAGGCAAGGCGCCCGCCGTCACCTACGCCCACATCGCCCGCGAAGAAGGGCACGCCGGGTTCGCCCTCCAGTACTGGTTCTTCTGGTACTTCAACCAGTTCAACGACCTCCACGAGGGCGACTGGGAGGGGATGCAGATCACCTTCGAGGCGGAGACGCCGGCGGCGGCGCTGCACGAAGAACCGGCGGAAGTGATCCTCTTCCAGCACGCCGGCGGCGAGCGCGCCAACTGGGGGGACGGCAAGGTCCAGAAGGAAGGGACGCACCCGATCGTCTACCCGGCGGCGGGCTCGCACGCGACGTTCTACGACTCGGCGATCTACGTCGAGAACGGCCAGCACGGGTCCGGGCTCGGCTGCGACAACACCACCGAACCGCTGCGCGAACTGAGGCTGCGGCCGATCCTGATGCCGGCCGCGGTGAAGTCGACGGGGCCGTTCGCCTGGACCAGCTACTACGGCCGCTGGGGCGAAAAGGAAAAGGGCTACAACAACGGGCCGACCGGGCCGCAGACGAAGACCCAGTGGAGCGAACCGTTCGCCTGGATGGACGCGCAGCGGACCACCAGCCCGCGGCTGCCGGGCGGGACGATCGCCGGGCCGCAGGTGACGAAGGCGTTCTGCGGGGCGGTCGCGACGGCGAGCGAGCTGATCAACCTCGACACCCAGTCGCCACCCGCGGCGGTGGCGACGGTCGTCCTGGTGCTGGTCTTGCTGGTGCTGTTCGTCGGTGTCACCACCTGGCGGCCGGTGGACATCGGCACGCTGCGGCGGCGGCGGGCGCTGGGCCAGATCCTCCGCGCCGCGCGCCAGTTCTACGGGCGCCACTGGCGGGTGCTGGTGCCGGTCGCGCTCTTCGCCCTGGTGCTGATCGGCGGCGCCAACCTGCTCGCGAGCCTGATCTCCGAATCGACCAGGCGGGGCAGCTCCGGCATCCACCTCGCCTGGGCCGACATGCTCGAACAGTTCGTGCGACCGGTCGCCCAGGCCCTGGTCGCGGCGGTCGTGATCGTGGTCGCGCGGGAAGCGATGCGCGGGCGCGAGGCCGGCTTTCGCCAGGCGCTCGGCGGGGTGCGGGAACGGTTCTGGCGCGTCGTCTTCGCCCAGTTGCTGGCGACGCTCGGCGTGCTGCTCCTGGCGCTGACCGTGGTCGGCCTCCCCTTCGCCGCCTGGAAGCTGGTCGGCTGGTCCTTCGTCCAGCAGGAAGTGATCTTCACCGACAAGAGCTTCCGCGAGTCGTTCCGGGCGAGCTCGGAGCTGGTCCGCGGCCGCTGGTTGCGGACCGCGCGGGTGATCCTGATCTTCTACGTGATCAGCGTCGCGGCGGGGCCGATCCTGACCTTCGCGCTGATCTTCACGGCGCTGCCGCTGATCTGGATCAACGTGATCGGCTCGCTCGTCTTCGCCCTGCTGATCCCCTTCGTGGCGATGGGCGCGACGTTCCTCTACCTCGATCTCGGCGTCCGCCAGGAAGAGGAACCGGCGCGGCGGCGGCAGTTCTGGCGACCGTGGGCGATAGGTTCCCCGGCGTGAAGCTCCTCGCCTTCTCCGATCTGCACAGGGACCTCGACCAGGCGGCGAAGCTGGTCGAGATGTCGGCGGACGCCGACGTCGTGATCGGCGCCGGGGACTTCGGCTCGATACACGAGGGGGTCGACGAGACGATCGCGGCGCTGGCGCCGATCGAGACGCCGACGATCCTCGTCCCCGGCAACAACGAGACGCTCGACGAGCTGCGCGCCGCGGCGGCGGACTGGCCCGCGGCGACGGTGCTGCACGGCGAAGGGACGACGCTCGACGGGGTCGAGTTCTTCGGCCTCGGCGCCGGGATCCCGACGACCCCGTGGGAGTGGAGCTTCGACCTCTCCGAGGAGGAGGCCGCGGCGATGATCGCCCCGGCGCCCGCGGGCTCGGTCCTCGTCCTCCACTCACCGCCCTACGGGCACTGCGACGGCGGCGACCCCGACACCCACTTCGGCAGCAGGGCGCTGCT
>DASZUH010000348.1:0-4026 GCA_035547715.1 Solirubrobacterales bacterium | reverse complement strand
ACCGAATTGGGGTACAAGCAGCGAACGGAGGCGGTGAGGCCGGGATCCAGGTGACGGAAGCCATGAGGAACGGTGACGGACCGGGCAGAAGGGTGACGGAAACCCGCACCTCCTCCCGTCCCCGTGCCCGCTTCCCCACGGAACCCTCACGTCCCGGGCGTCTCGTGGCAAGCGGGCAACCTGCCGGGGCCGCCACGAGACGCCCGGGACGCACCTCGGACGGCCGCCGCGCCTACGGACCGCGGCCACCCCGCACCGACCCTAACCCCCCGGCTGCGCCGAGCCACTGATCCGGACCGCCTCGATCCGGTTCTCGCGCACCGCCTCGACCCGCAGGGTGTAGCCGTCGACCGTGATCGAGTCGCCGCGTTTCGGCAGTCGCCCGAGCTCACCGAAGACGTAGCCGCCGACCGAGTTGTAGGTGTCGGAGTCGGCGCCGGGCAGGTCGATGCCGGCGTCCTCGAGGTCGCCGAGGCTGACGTGGCCGCGGACGAACCAGTCGCCGTTGGTGAGCCGCCGCACCTCGGTCGCCCGCGGGTCGGTCTCGTCCTCGATCTCCCCCACCACCTCCTCGAGGATGTCCTCGACGGTGACGATGCCGACCGTCCGCCCGTACTCGTCGACGACCACCGACAGCGAGGTGCGCTGCACCTGCAGATCGTGGAGCAGGTCGTCGATCGGCCGCGTCTCCGGCACGATCAGCGCGTCGCGGATCACCGACTCGATCGAGGCCTCCGGCCCCTCCGACATATACAGCCGGATCAGGCTGTTGTTGTGGACGACGCCGCGGACGCGGTCGGGGTTGTCGTCCTCGATCACCACCAGGCGGGTGTGGCCGGAGGTGACGCAGCGCCGCAGCGCCGCCTCGACCGTCTCGTCGGAGTCGACCGTGACGACCGCCGGGATCGGCGTCATCACCTCGCGCGCCTCCTGTTCGTGCAGGTGGAAGACGCCCGCGAGGTGGCCCGCCTCGCCGGGGTCGAGGCCGCCCTGCCGGGCGCCGCGGGCGATGATCAGGCGGAGCTCCTCGGGCGAGGTTTCCTCGGCGGCCTCGGTTTCGATCCGCAGCACCCGCTGAACCAGGAAGTTGGCCGGCGCGTTGGTCGCGACGATCAGCGGATGGAGCACGCGGCCGAGGAAGATGAGCGGCCCGGTGACTTTGATCAGCGTGTTCTCGGCGCGGCCGATCGCGACCATCTTCGGCGACTGCTCGCCGAGGATCACGTGCAGGAAGGTGACGATGATGAAGGCGAGCGCGATCGAGAGGCCGAGCGCGATCGCGTGCGAGGCGAAGCCGGTGAAGAGCGGTTCGAGCAACTCGGCGAGCGCCGGCTCGCCGAGGAAGCCGATGCCGAGCGAGGCGAGCGTGATGCCCACCTGGATGGTGGCGACGAACTCGTCGACCCGGTCGAGCTGGGCCAGCGCCCGACTGGCGCCGCGGACGCCGTCGTCGCGCATCTGCTCGAGGCGGGCGCGCCGCGAGCGCACGACGGCGAACTCGGCGGCCACGAAGAAGCCGTTGACCGCGATCAACAGCAGGAGAAGGACGAGCAGCAGGACGCTCATCGGCTATGCGGCCCGGTACTTCGGGCTGGTGCGTCTTCGGCGGCCATTCGGCTTACCGAATATAGCTGGCTCGCCCGCGGATTCCCGCGGAGCCGGCATATTGGCCATGGGACGATGAAGGTCGCGACGCTCAACGAGATGCTGGAAGAGGTCGTCCGCCTCGGCGAGACGACAGGGACCGGGGACCTGGCGCACGAGCTGCGCGGCGAACTCGAGGGTCGCCTGGCGACGGTGCGCGCGGCCGTCGCGGGCGCCACCGTGCCGCGGGTGATCGCGCTCGAGCGACTCTTCGAGCCCGTTCGCGTGGCGGGCTTCTGGGTGCCGGAGATGATCTCGATCGCGGGCGGCGAAGACGTCGCCGGCGACCCCGGCCTGGCGCCCGCCGAGGTCAGCTGGGGCGAGCTCGCCGGCCTCCGCCCCGACGTCGTCATCGTGATGGTCGACGGTTATCTCGAGGACGTCCAGGCACAGGCGATGGAGATCTGGGAGCACATCGAGAGCCTCGGCGCCGACCGCGTCTTCGCCGCCGCCGCCCAGTCCGCGTTCACCGACCCCGGCCCGCGGCTGGTCGACGGCGTCGAGCTGGTCGGCCACCTGCTTCATCCCGACCTGATGGACCCACCGGGGAACACGCCCTTCACCCGCCTGCGCTCGCCCGCGCCAAGGCCGGCCGAGGCGTAGCCGCGCCCGCCAGCAGTCCCAGGATCCCCAGCGCAAGGTTGAGCGCTTCGTTTGCGCCCGCGGCCGGGAAGATGCCGAGGATCGCGGCGCCGGGGCCGAGGACCAGCCCCCAGACTCCGAGCACGGTGAGGAGCAGCCCGGCGCCGAGCGCGTAGGCGCGCGAGGCAACGCCCGCCGGCAGCAGCCCGAGCGCGCCGACGGCGATCCAGAGCAGGTTCTCCCAGCCGTTGGTGCGGAAGGCACCGAGCGTGTGGTCGATCGTTCCCGGGGAGCCGAACGAGGAGCCGTAGAAGAAGCCGACGACGCCGAGGACGACGAGCAGCGCGCCGACCGCCGAGGCGTAGAGGCGGGCGGGGCTCGCAGGCTCCATCGAGCGCGATTGTAGGCTGCCTTGCCCATGCCACAGACTTGTTACCGCCATCCGAACCGCGAGACCGCGGTCTCCTGCTCCTCCTGCGGGCGGCCGATCTGCCCCGAGTGCATGACGCCGACCCCGGTCGGCATGCGCTGCCCGGAGTGCGCGAACCAGCGGACGCGGGTGGTGCGCAACCCGACCGGGCAGCGGACCGGTGCCGCCGCCTTCCAGGCCTTCCCGGCGACGATGGTCCTGATCGCGATCAACGTCATCGTCTACCTGGTCGAGATCGCCAAGGGCGGCGGCGGGCTCGGCGAACTGGGGATCGAAACGATCTACAACACGGGCGCCCTCTGGGGTCCGGCGGTCCACGAACTGCACCAGTGGTGGCGGATCGTCACCAGCGGCTTCGTCCACGTCAGCATCATGCACATCGGCTTCAACATGCTGCTGCTCTATTTCATGGGACGGCTGCTGGAGCCGGCGATCGGATGGCTTCGCTTCACCGTCCTCTACTTCGTCTGCCTCATCGCCGGCTCGTTCGTCGCCCTCTGGTTCAGCCCGGACACGGTGAGCGCCGGTGCCTCCGGAGCGATCTTCGGCGTCCTCGGCGCGACCTTCGTCATCGCCCGTGGCCGTCAGATGGAGGCGATCGCCGGACAGATCGGCTTCCTGATCATCTTCAACCTGATCTTCACCTTCGCCGAGTCGGGGATCAGCATCGGCGCCCACGTCGGCGGCCTCGTCGCCGGCGTCCTCTGCGGCCTCCTGATCGTCGCGAGCGAGCAGGGCCGCTTCGGCCGTCAGACCCCGACCAACCGCCTGGCGATCGAGGTCTCCGGCATGGTCGTCCTCGGCGTCTTGAGCTTCATCCTGGCGTTGGCCGTGGCGTAGGGCGGCCGGGGTTCCGGGGCGGGGCGGCCGTCCGAGTTGCGTCCCGGGCGTCTCGTCGCGGCCCTGGCAGGTTGCCCGCTTGCCACGAGACGCGCGGGACGTGGGGGTTCCGCAGGGGAGCGGGCGCAGGGACGGGAGGAAGTGCGGGCTTCCGTCATGGTTCCGCGAGGAACGTCACGGGTCCACATCAGGCGGAGGGACGTCCGTGCACTTGTGCCCCCTAGGGGCGGTACAACTGCACGGCCGTCGTGGCGGTGATGTGGAAGTGGGACGGGACCGTGACGTTCCAGGGGTCTTCGTCACGGAACCCTGCGCCGAGACGGCCTTTTTGGGCAGGCGGTCGGGGTCCGAAGCCCTCCGGTCGTCGCCCGCGCCCGACGCCCGGTTCGTCACGGATCCTCATGCCTTCGGTCACCTTCGCCCCGGGTCGCCCGGGTGCGTTCGTCGCTTGACCACCATAGGCGTACAAGCGACGAACGCACTTGGGCGAGGTATGAAGAAGACGGGACGGACCGTGACGTTCCATGGGT